>QZIZ01000145.1 GCA_003599195.1 Deltaproteobacteria bacterium
AGGTGAAGCAGGCCTACCGCGACCTGGTGTACGTCTGGCACCCGGACCGTTTCGTGCAAAATACCCGGCTGCAGCAGAAGGCCGAAGCCATGCTCAAGGAGATCAACGCGGCCTACGAAACGATTCTGGCCAATCCCCAAGGGGCTGCCGCTCCGGCTGCGAATAATACGGGGACTGCCGCCAACCCTTCTCCCGGAGACGGCCGTCACCGCAGTTCCCGGGGCCGGGCCAGAACCGGCCACCGGCAGGCCATCCTGGCCCTGAAGAAGCTGCTCCGCCAAAATCCCCAAGACCCCGAGGCCTATTACAACTTGGGGATGACCTATCTCCATCTGGGCAGAAACCGGGAAGCTTTGGATTCCCTGCAAAAAGCGGCCGGCCTGGACCCCCGGTCGGCATCGGTCCACCTGGGGCGGGGGGTGGCCTTGAGCCGCCTGGGCCGCGACCTCCAGGCCGTGGACGCCTTCCGTCTGGCCCTGGGCCTGAATCCGGAAGACCCCCTCTCCTGCCTGAACCTGGGGATCGCCTACCGCCGCCTGGGGCGGCACCGCCGGGGCATGCAGGCCATTATCCAGGCCATCCGCCTGAAGCCGGACTACCCCGAGGCCCATTATGAACTGGGTCTGGCCAACCTGTCCCTGAAAAACCGGGCCATGGCCCTGGAAGAGTACAAGATTCTCATGAAATTGGACATGAAGCTGGCCCAGAAGCTTTTTGGGCAGATTTATAAATAAAACGGTTCAAAGTTCAAGGTTTAAGTTCAAAGTTATTAAGCTGGCAGCTTTCAGCCTTCAGCTTTCAGCTAAAGAAAATTAGAGTCAAAAGATTCGTGGATGTTTAGCCAGTTTTTTTGGCATTCGTTGATTTAGGTTTCTTTATTTTTAACCGATAGCTGACAGCTGACGGCTTTACCAACCTTGAACCTTGAACCTTGAACTTTGAACTCTCGAAAACATGGCCCATAACCCCAAAACCCAAGATAATCTCTTAGAGTTTATCCGCTTAGTTAAATGGAACTGCCGGCTGGCCAGCGCCGGGGGGGCTTACCATTACTCCCTGTGCGGCCTGCTGCTGCGGCTGCGCCAGCTTTACAAGTGGGAGCACGGCATGCAGCCCTGGCAGGAGCCTGACCCCGACGCGGTGCTCGCCTGGGTGGCGGAGCAGGAGAAGGTCTGGGAGTCCCTGGAAGACGCGCCCTGGCAGCCCCTGGTCTGGGACGGCGTAGATTTCGAACCCCAGGACGTGGACGGGGTTAACGCGGCCCTTCTGCCTCTGGGTCTGGCCTACGGCGCTGGTTTGAGCCGGGGCTTGAAACCCACGTTTTTCCTGGGGGAGTTGGCCGAACTGCGCCGCGATGGGGAGCTGACCATCCTCATCCTGGGCCGCGAACTGGCCCGGGACCTGGACGGCACTCCGGCCCTGTGCCAGGGGACCCTGATTTACGCCCGGCATGAGGCCATGGGTTTTTACGTCTGGGACCGCCTGGCGGACCCGGTGCAGCAGAACAACGAGTTTTTAAAAATCGCCCTGGCCGGACACGGTTTGAAGCTCAAGGGTTTGCTCCGGGACCCGGGGGCCCATGAACCGCAATTCCGTGCGTTGTTGGCTGCCGAACTGGAAGCGGCCATTCATCACGAAATCGGGGAGGCCCGGGAACCGTCTTTGCGCCAGGCCCTGCCCCTGGTCCTGGCCTCCTTCCCCCAGACCCGGGTGGAACATTGGGCCCGGGGCCTGAAAGACGCCTTGGCGGAAGTGAACGAATGCGGAAGGCTGTCCTATCTCATCACCAACCGCAATCTCCCTTCCCTGGCCCTGATGCTGGCCTGGCGTCCGGGGCTTTATAACCTGCTGATGCCGGAACTGGAGCCTGCGTGCCGCCGGGTGGCGGCTGAAGGCGACTGGGAGGCCCTGGAAGAGGCCCGGCAGCAAATCCTCGCCCGGCTGCGCCGCACCGCCGCAGGCCTGACGGAGCTGATGGCCGCCGGGGAGGCCGCCGCGGCCCCCGCAACCCTGAAAGAAATCGAGCAGCAATACCTGGCCCCATTGGGACTGTAATACAGTTTTCCGTTTTCTGTTTTCCGTAAAACTATATCAACAACCTCCAAATCCTTAACACTTCACACTTCGTTTGCTTTTTGGCGCTCTCCCGGCTATAATTATTTAATTACATTGGAAATCAAAGGCTTGGGGCGAAGGTTTAGGAGTCCGCGGCCACTATCGGCAATATCCCGCTTTTACGGAAAACGGAAAACAGAAAACGGAAAACAGTAACCCATGCTAGATCCCCATCAGGAAAAGGTCCTCATCCTCGATTTCGGTTCCCAGTACACCCAGCTCATTGCCCGGCGGGTGCGGGAACTCAAGGTTTACTGCGAAATCCATCCATATATCATGACGCTTAAAGAGGTCAGGGAATTTGCGCCCCAGGCCATCATCCTTTCGGGCGGCCCCCGGAGCGTCTACGACCGGGACGCGCCCAGCGTGGACCCGGAGCTCTTCAGCCTCGGCGTGCCCATTCTCGGCATCTGCTACGGCATCCAGCTTCTGAACCACCTGTTGGGCGGGGAGGTGGCCCCCGCGGTCTCCCGGGAATACGGGCCTAAGATTTTCTCCATTACCGACTTCAGTGACATTTTCCAGGGCCTGGAGCCGGAGGAGAACGTTTGGATGAGCCACGGGGACCGGGTGGAGAGGCTGGCCCCGGGCTTCGAGATCATCGGCTTCAGCGACGCCTGCCCGGTGGGCGCGGTCCGGGACCGGGAGCGCAAAATCTACGGGGTGCAGTTCCACCCCGAGGTGAAGCACACCCCCAAGGGCAAGATCATACTGGGAAATTTTCTTTTTAAAATCTGCGGCCTGAAACCGTTGTGGACCATGCGTTCCTTCATCGAGGCCGCGACCCAGGCTATACGGGAGCAGGTGGGCAACGACCGGGTCATCTGCGCCCTCTCCGGCGGGGTGGATTCCTCGGTGACCGCGGTGCTCATGCACCGGGCCATCGGCGATAAGCTGACCTGCATCTTCGTGAACAACGGCCTGCTGCGCAAGGGCGAGGCCGAAGAAGTGGCCCACTTATTCAGGAAGCACCACCACCTGAACCTGGTGTACGTGGACGCCGCCAACGAGTTCTTGGAAGTCCTCAAAGGCGTGACCGACCCGGAGGAGAAGCGCCGGCGCATCGGCCACGAATTCATCCGCATCTTCGCGGCGGAGGCCAAAAAGATCGGCGGGGTCAAGTACCTGGCCCAAGGGACTTTGTACCCGGACGTGATTGAAAGCGTGTCGTTCAAAGGCCCGTCGGCCACCATCAAGACCCACCACAACGTGGGGGGCCTGCCCGCGGTGATGCCCTTGAAGTTGCTCGAGCCGCTGCGGGAGCTGTTTAAAGACGAGGTGCGGGAGGTAGGCACGGAAATGGGCCTGCCCGACAGCCTCATCTGGCGGCACCCATTCCCCGGGCCGGGGCTGGCCATCCGCATCCTGGGGGAGGTTTCCCAGGAGAAGTTGGATATCCTGCGGGAGGCGGACGCCATCGTCCAGGAAGAGATGCTGGCCGCGGGCGTCTACCGCCAGATATGGCAGGGCTTTGCGGTGCTGCTGCCGGTGCGCACCGTGGGCGTCATGGGCGACGAACGCACCTATGATTACGTCATAGCGCTCCGCATCGTCGACTCCGTGGACGCCATGACTGCTGACTGGAGCCGCCTGCCCCACGATTTCCTGGCGAACCTGGCCAACAGGATTATCAATGAAGTGAAACGGGTGAACCGGGTGGTGCTGGATATTTCGTCGAAGCCGCCGAGTACTATCGAATGGGAGTAGAAGCTGTCAGCTTTAGGATTTAGCCATGGATAGTAATAAAAAGGGATAATATGAAGCAGGTCTCAGTCGGAATTGCCCTTGCTAATATTCCTGGCTCAGTTGACACTGAGCAGGTTTTTTCTTTTATAGAATCTCAAACTGGTGACTTTGAAACATACAAACGCGCGCTGCCACCTCCTCGTAGTATAAGTGTATATGCTGCGGCAATTGATTATATGCTGTTACTTACCATCGCAGGATCAGCAGCTTCTATAGCATCTATTTTGTGGCAGGTTTATGAGAAGTTTATTGAACCAAAAAAAAGTAAAAATGATAATGCTGGAATTGTTGTTATAATTAGAAAAGATAATGGTGAGAGCAATCAATTTTGGATTGGAAATACAGAGAAGTCAAAAGAAATTTTCATTCAAATTTTCTCACATGAGGTTGAACAAATAAGGAATTCTGAACTTCCTGGAGAATCAACATCGCAAACAAATGATAAACTAAAAATTGAATCACTTTGGATACGAAGAAAATAAATTACCTAACATACTATCAATAAGATGGCCATCAACAAGAAAGACCAGGAAAAAACATCCCCACCCGCTCCGCCGCCGGGGCCGATGTTTTTCCGCGACATTCTGGGGCAAGACCGAATCCTGGGCCACCTGCGCGCCGCCTGGAACGCAGGGCGGTTGGCCCATGCCTATCTGTTCATCGGCCCTGAGGGCGTGGGGAAGGCTTCGGTGGCCCGGGCGCTGGCTGCGGCGTTGAACTGCGCCCGGCCTGCTGACGGCTGGGACGCGTGCGGGGAGTGCCCTTCCTGCAAGCGGATGGCTGCGGCCACCCATGCGGATTTTCGCGTGATCGTTCCCACTTCCGAAGGCCGGCAGCCCCAGATCAAGATCGAGCAGATCAGGGAATTCCGCCGCCTTACCGCGTATCCCCCCATGGAAGGGGGCTGGCGGGTGGTGTTGATCAAGCCCGGGGAGGCCATGAATCCCGCGGCGGCCAACGCCCTGCTGAAGACTTTGGAAGAACCCCCGGAGCGAAACCTGGTGATCATCGCCGCAGGCAGCGACGCCGATCTCTTCCCCACCATCGTTTCCCGCTGCCAGAAGCTGGCCTTCACGCCGCTTCCCACCGCGGTGGTGGTCCGGGAACTCCGGGAGCGGAAGGGTTTGAGCGAGAAGGGCGCAGTATTTCTCACTGCCTTAAGCGGCGGCTCCCTGGGCCGGGCTTTGACCCTGGACCCCGGGGAGATGGCCCAGCATCGCCGCCAGGTGTTGGACGATCTTGCCAAATTGGCCGGGGGGTCGGCGACAGCAGTCCTGGATTGGTCCCGGCGGTTGGCCAAGAACAACCAGGAATTGAATTTTTTCGTATTGCTGGCGCAGATGTGGTACCGGGATTTGCTGCTCCTTAATGCCGGTGCGCCCGCCCGTTTATTGTCCCATCAGGACTGCCTGGCGGAAATGGAACAGGAAAGGGCATGCCGCGGCCCCAAGGCCTGGTTGGCCGCTTTTACGGCCCTGGCCGCGGCCCACCGCCAGTTGCAAGCCAATCTCAACGCGCAGCTGACCCTGGATATTCTGGGTTTCCGCCTGCAACGCCAGGGGTATGGTTATGAATCTCGCTAAAGTCTGCCTGGGACCGGGACGGCACTGCTGCCTGGTGGACCTGGGGACACACGAACTGAAGTTGGAAGACCGGGTAGTGGTCCAACGGGACGACGGCCTGGGGCTGGGCCGGGTGACAGCCATTTTCCGGGACGTGGAATCTACCCTGATCCCCGGCAACCTCAAACCCCTGGTGCGGCCGGCGACACCCGAGGACCTGGCCCAGGCCGAGAGAAACCGCGAGGTGGAAGAAAGGGCCTACCGCTTCTGCCAGGAGCGCATCGAGGTCCGGCAGTTGCCCATCTACCTGGTGCGGGTGGAAGCGCTCTTCGACACCAGCAAAGTCGTGTTTTTCTTCACCGCGCCGGGGCGGGTGGATTTCCGGGACCTGGTCAAGGATCTGGTGCAGGAGTTCCGCACCCGCATCGAGTTGCGCCAGATCGGGGTGCGCCACCGGGCCAAGATGGTGGGGGGCTTGGGGATTTGCGGCCGGGCCTTGTGCTGCGCCTCCTTTCTCCACGACTTTGAGCCGGTGTCCGTGCGCATGGCCAAGGAACAGCAGCTCAGCCTCAATCCCAGCAAGATTTCCGGCATTTGCGGCCGCCTCATGTGCTGCCTGACCTATGAATACTCCACTTACCAGGAAATCCGGAGGCACCTGCCCCGGTTGGGACGACGCGTCAAATTGCCGGAGGGGGAAGGCAAAGTCATCCGCTATAACCTGATCCGCCAGACCGCGACTTTGGAGATGGAAGAGGGGGGGGAATTGGAGGTGCCGTTGGCGGATTTGCCGGGGAATGAGAATAAGTAGCTGACAGCTTCAGCTTAAAGAAGAAGCGAGCAGAGAGTAGCTTTCAGCAGTCAGCGGTCAGCTTTCAGCTTAAAGAAGAAGCCGCTAACAGTCAGCTTTTCCGCGTTCAGCTTGAAAGATGAAAGACTTTAGGAAACAAAAGGTTTGGCAGAAGAGCCACCGTTTGATCCTGGATTTATACCAGGCTACTGCTGGTTTTCCTAAAGAAGAACTCTACGGTTTGACCTCCCAGATTCGGCGGGCGGGTTATTCTATTCCTGCCAATATTGCCGAAGGATGCGGTCGGGATGGGGAAGCGGAATTAGCCAGGTTTTTCCAGATTCCCATGGGATCAGCGAGTGAACTGCAATATCACTTGCTTCTCGCCCAAGATCTCGGATTCCTAAATGAAACAGAATACACACAGCTCAATAATCAGACTACCGAAGTTAAGCAGATGCTCACGTCATTCATCAAAAAACTGAAAGCTGCCCGCTGATAGCTGAAAGCTTTCTTTTAAAAAAGCTGAAAGCTGATCGCTGAAAGCTGACAGCTTCTTCGCTGGCAGCATCCCTTGGGGCCCCCTCATGGACCAGGTGGACAAGGCTTTAGAAGCCCTCAAATTTCACATCAAAAAAGAAATAGTGGACAACTATTTCGCGGACCGGGTCTATCTGGAGGAGGAGACAACCCTGCTCCAGGAGGAAACCGAGTCCTACCGCCGGGACCGGGAACTGGCTGGCCGCCGTTTTTTGGCTTTTTACCAGGCCCTGGGGTCGGATGCAGCTATTGAGTCGGTGATGCATCTGCTGGGCCTGAAAGAGCGCCCCTTTTACCGGCAATTCCAGGAGCTCTCGGAGCCGCTGCGCCGGGAACTGCTGCGCTCGTTTCCCAGCCGGGGCTGGACCGCAGCCCGGCGCCGCCGCAATCTGGTCTTTGATATTTATGAGCAGCTGCAGCAGGAGACCGGGAAGCTCCGGGAACAATACCAGAAGATCGAGATCCACGTCCGGCTCCTCAATGAAGACATAGACAAGTTCAACCTCTCCTACGACTTCGGGCTCATTGCCGCGCAGATGGAGGCCATCGAAGGCCGCCAGGAGGTCATCTCCGGGGCTTTGTTTTCCGGAGAGCGGGAGGAACTCTCCACCCGCATGCGCTTTAAGCGCCGTAAACTAGGCCCCGAAGAGCTGCCGGAACTTCCGGCCCTGCCGCCTTTAAAGGAGATCAAGGGGCGGCTGAAGGAGATTTTGGGCAGGTTTGGCTTTTGAGTTGCGGGTTGCGGGTTGCGAGTTAAAGCTATCTTGTTTTTCTTGGGGAAAAGTGGGGGGCGGGGTGAGAGGGAGTAAAGCCGCGGCATACCCCGGTCTTTACTGGCCGCTGACCACTGGCCACCGACAACTTTTTGAAGGCAGAGGATGAGGAGAACAGTTATTAACCGATGGATTTCCTGATCAAAGTAATCGTGGTCCTGGCCGGCTTGACGGTCGCTTATACCACCTATAAAGTGTCCGGAGCGAAAGATGAAGTCACCGGTCTGCTGAGTATCCTGATCGGTCTGATAACCACGCAAGTCATTAATACTATAATAGAATTTCACCGGCAATCCCAATATCTCAAGGAGACCAATCAGAAGTTGGGCAGTCTCCTGCAAAAAGTCAGCGAACCGGTCCACACCACTGCCGAACTCTATAATATCCTGCGGTACGGCATCACCAAGATCACCAAGGAACAGATCCCCAACGCCTGGCTGGAATTGTTATGGAAGATTGAGTCGAGATACTACGGACTCAGCTATACCAACCCGGATTTCTGGTGGAACCAGGCCTTCAGCAAGCTGGCCATCGAAATTCAAAGGGTCAAAAGGAATGTCAGCAAAGCGGAAATCAGCCGCATTTTTATTTATAAGAATGATGAGGAATTGCTGAAGCTCCAGGAGGTAATGGCTGAGCAATGCAAAGCGGGCCTGACGGTCAGGTATATCTCCGAAGCGGATATCGAGAAGAAGGTGCTGCTCAAAAAACTGCGGAGCAATATTAAAACTTTGGATTACGGATTGATTGACTCCAAAATAGTGCTCCTGGTATATGTGGATAAAAACAGGCAATTCAAACACGGGGAAATTATCGTCAGCAAAGAGGTGTTCGACACCTATAAAGGTTTTTACGATCACCTGTTCGATGAAGCCGAGGAATTTGTCTGTAGATAAACTAAGAAAAAATGGCCAACCCCATGCAAAAACTGCGGGATTTTTTCTACAGCTCCCTCTGGCGGGATGAAGGCCGGAGCCCCGCGGACCTGCTGCTTATCAAGCTGTTGCGGGTCCTGGCGCTGGCCAGCCGGGGCCTGTTCCAAAAAAGCTCCCTGGTCCGGGCCTCGGCCCTGGCCTATTCCACGGTTCTAGCCATCATCCCCTTGTTGGCCCTCTTGTTTGCCATTCTTAAAGGGTTGGGGATTCAGCGCCTGTTGGCGGGGCACCTCCTGGAACGCCTGGCCCCGGGGTCTAAGGAGTTCGCGGCCCAGATTTTTCAATACATCGAAAATACCCAGGTGACCTCCCTGGGGGTCTTCGGGGTGGTGGTTTTGCTGTTGGCACTGGTGGTGGTGATGACCAACGTGGAGCAGGCCTTCAACGAAACCTGGAAGGTCTCCCAGACCCGGCCCTGGCGCCGCAAGCTCAGCGATTACCTGAGCATCTTCATGATCTTCCCCATTCTCATGGCCGGGGCCATTTCCTTTTCCACCGCGTTCATCGGGCATCCGGAAATCCGCCGCCTGCTCTTCGGATTTCTGCCGCCCGCCTTTTATTCCGCCACCACCAGCCTGGTGTCCCTGGGGGTCCTGTGGCTGGCCTTCACCTTTATTTATGTGGTCATGCCCAACACCCACGTGCGCCTGACCTCCGCGCTCCTGGGGGGGATCATCGGCGGCAGCCTGTGGCAGTTGGCCCAATGGATCTTTGCCTGGTTCCAGGGCGCGGCCACTTATTACAACGCCATTTACGGGGCCTTGTACCACCTGCTCTTTCTGGTGATCTGGATGTTCTGGTCCTGGCTCATCGTGCTTTTCGGCACCGAAGTGGCCTACGTCCACCAGCACCTGGAGCGCCTCACCCGGGAATACCGGCGTCCGCCGTCGGTCCCGGAGCCGGTGGACGAATACCTGGCCCTGGCGGGCCTGGCGGCCATCAGCGCCCGGTTCCTGCGGCGCCAGGAGCCCCTGTCCCTGGAGGAACTGGCAAGCCTGCTCCCCCGGGGCAATAACCTGCCGGCCCGGGTGGCCGAGGCGCTCCAGGACTGCAAGCTGGTGGTGCAGATGGCCTGCACCGATCCCAAGACTTCACCCCGCTTTCTGCCTGGGATGCCCCTGGACCGGGCCACGGTGAAAGAAGCGCTGGACTGCCTGCGCCAGGCCCGGGGCGAGGTCCTGGCCCGCTCCCTGGCCGGGGACCCGGACCTGGCCGGGAACCTTAAGGCATTGATCGAGAACGACTCCACCGCCTGGCAGGCCTTGAGCTTGCAGGAACTGGTGAACAGGCTGTTTAAGGAAACGGCGGCAGCGGCGCGGTAGACCTTCCGGCGAGAATGCTTGCTTTCAGATCTATTGCCGGGCGCCTCATAATCAGTCCCACAGAAGTGGAAAAATTGTGGTATCTGTTTTCCATGGAGGAGGGGTAAACATCCCTGATACATCTCCGGACAAATCAGGTCTATCAGCCTTCAGATACAGTACGGGAGCGCCCGCTGAAAAATTGAGTTTGCTCATATCGATCCAGAAATTATTTCGCGTCATACTGTGGGTAAAATAGACCGCCTTATGGGTCAAATCGAACAGGGAAGTCCAGAGGGTTTGCGGGGCAGGTATGGACCGGCCGCCTGAAAACATCACGGCCCCAAATGGTTTCGACTCCGGACGGATGGCACTGAAAAGGCGGGAGACGGGATCACGGGTGAGAGATGGATTATCCAATGTTGACCTGAATGCCGCAGCCCTGACAAAACGGCTGATGGAATCGACATCACCGGGTAACGGCAGAGTGCCACCGAAGTACTGGTACCGGCCAAGGTTTTGCACCTGTTGGTCCAGGGTGGGATCGTTAGAGAGAACTGTGAATTCTTTTCCATGGAATACGTTCATTTGGCCGCCCACAAACTCGACAACAGCCGAGTCGCCTTGCGCGTCCTCAAGGGCAAGATGCAAGGGCCAATTAAAGCCGGCAGCCGCTTCCGGTACAAGCTGACTCTGGTACATGAGCTGCAATGCTTCCGACACGGTAGCCGCATTATCGAGCAGATACTGGCCATATCTCCCCTCCAGGACCCCGGGCCGTCTGCCGTCCCGATCCTCATATCGGGTCACGGCCAGATAGAGGTAGTGATAGGCCAGGCCCTGGGTGTTGATTCCTTCAGAACAGTAAGTGGATAAACCAAACGCTGCCGTTACCAGGCTTCCGTACCGTGAAGTCCACTTGGCCGGATTGGCGACGCCCCCATCCTTACTCATCCCCTTTGGAAAGAGATAGAAACTTGGCGCATCATCCTGGAGCAGGTCCATGGTGCGCGCTACCAGCATGGTTTGACCGTTGGAGTTCCAAAAGATGCGGGTACAGGCACCGGCAGGTGAAAAGGAAAGGAATAGCGCCAGAGTGATCACGGCCACTGTCATACTATCCCAAAATGATTTTCGCATGATGGTAAATCTCCATAGGTCCAGCCAGTACTCGTCCCCAAAGGCATCATTCCGGCCTTGATTAGCCAAAGTTCTCCACCGGCACCGAAAAGACCTTGATGACCTTGGTCTTGCCTTTCAGCCGCACCGCTCCCTGCGGTACGACCTCAATTTGCCGGTCCAGGCCCAGGCGGGTATTTTCCTCGATTAAGATGGGTTCCCCCACCACCTTGGTGTGCGCCTCCAGGCGGGCCGCGAGATTGACCGTATCACCCACGCAGGTATAGGTTGCCCGTTGTTGGGTGCCGACATAGCCAGCCACCATCACCCCGGAGGCGACGCCGATGCCGATGCGGAGCTGCACCCGGTTCAACCGGGCCTGCTCTTCATTGAAGCCGCGGATAAGTTCCATCATCCGCAGGGCGGCGCGCACCGCGCGCTGGCGATGATCCTCCAGGGGCAGCGGCGCCCCGAAGATGCACATCAGGCCGTCACCGATCATCTGGTTGACAATACCGCCCTCATTGGCAATGGCCTCGAACATCAAGGAAAAATAATTATTTAATAGTTTGATAATATCCTGCGGCAATTGAGATTCAGCAATGGTGGTGAAAGAGCGGATGTCGCTGAAAAGCACGGTGGCCTCCACCAGCCGCCCCCCCAGGGAAAAGCCGGAGTTCAGCAGCTCTTCAGCCACTTCTTCGCTGGCAAACTTGCGGAACAGGGCCCGCTGCTCATCCCGCAGCCTTTTCTTTTCCAGGCTGGCGTCGACCCGGGCCTTCAGGAGGACGGGGTTGAAGGGTTTGGTGAGGTAATCTTCGGCGCCCATCTCGATGCAACGGACCACGCTATCGATCTCCTCCACCGCGGAGATCATGATGACCGGCAGGTCGCGCCAGTGGACGTCGGCGGTTAAACGCTCCAACACCTGATAGCCATTCATTTCCGGCATTTCAATGTCCAGCAGGATCAGGTCAAAGTCTTTTTCCGCCACCATTTCCAGGGCTTGAAGGCCGTTCTCCGCGCAAGCCACCTGGTGGCCCTGCTGTTCCAGGCTCCGGACCAACATCATGCGGTTCATCCGGTTATCTTCCACTACCAGGATGTTACCGGCGGCCCTGGGCCGGTTATCGGATTCGTTATGTCCTTTCATGCCTAGGTCAACTCCTTGAGGGCCTGCTGCAGCCGCTGGTATTCGGCTTCAGCCCGGGCCACTTTCTCCTCCGACCCGGCCAGGCGCCCTTCCTTGCCGAGCATCTCCAGTTCCCGGGCCAGTTCGGCCAGGGCCACGGCCCCGAACGCGGCGCTGTTGGATTTGAGGCTGTGGGCGGAGCGCCGGAAAAGCTCGGGGTCATTGGCGGCCAGGGCCTGGTGAAGACTTTGCAGCAACGCGGGGGCGTCTTCGTTGAATACCTCCAACACCTCGCCGATGAAATCCGCTCCCATGGCGTCCCGGAACTCCTCAAACTTTTTGCGGTCGATCACCGGCGGGGCTTCCGGCTCCGGGTCATCTGGGGCGGACTGCGTTTGGGTCTTGGAAAGGGCGGCCACCAGGGCCTCCACGTGAATCGGCTTGGTGACGTAGTCATCCATGCCCGCGGCCAGGCACCTCTCCCGGTCCCCCTGCATGGCGTCCGCGGTCAGGGCGATGATCCGGGGGATGGCGCTCCCGGCCTCGCCCCCCTTAATGCGCCGGGAAGCTTCCATGCCGTCCATCTCGGGCATCTGCACATCCATGAGCACCACGTCATAAGGCTGGCGCTTCACCGCTTCTATGGCCTCCAGGCCGTTGGCCGCCACGTCGGCCCGGTAGCCCAGCCGCGCCAGCAGGCGCAGGGCCACCTTCTGGTTGACGGCATTGTCTTCGGCCAACAGAATTCTGAGGGGCAGCCGCGCAGCCAGGCCGGGGTCAATCTGGTTTTTAACGGCCTCATCGCCGCTGCGCACCTTCCGGGGCTGGGCCGCAAAGATGGTCATCAGGGCGTCGTGCAATTGTGAGGGTTTTATGGGCTTGCTGATCTGCGCCGCAAACAGGGAAGCGTCGTCACCGACTTCCCGGCGGCCCATGGAAGAGAACAATACCAGGGGCAAGTTAGGTTGCCGGGCCCGGATCTCCCGGGCCAGCATGATTCCGTCCATCTCTGGCATCTGCATGTCCAGGATCGCCAAATCGAAGGGGTCGCCGCGTTTGACCCATTCCAGGGCTTCCCTGGGCCAACGGCTGTCCCGCACCTGCATGCCCCAGGATTGGCCCTGGAGGACCAGGATGCGGCGATTGGTGTCGTTGTCATCCACCGCCAGGAGACGGCGCCCGGCCAATTGGGGTTGCTTCCGGAGCAATTCCTGGCGGGTGATCACCGGCATGGCCACCGGTTCGGTGCGAATCAGCAGATGGAAGGTCGATCCCTTTCCCGGCACACCTTCGCTTTCCACCCACAGGCGGCCCCCCATCATTTCGCTGAGGCGCTTGCAGATAGCCAGCCCCAGGCCGGTGCCGCCGTATTTCCGGGTGGTGGACGCGTCTACCTGGCTGAAGGACCGGAACATGCGGTCCAGGCGGTCCGGGGGAATGCCGATGCCGGTGTCGGCCACGGCAAATTTGAGCATCAGGACCCCGGGGGGCAGGCCCGCGGCTTCGGGGCCGCGTTCCACTCCCACTGTCAGTGAGATTTCACCCCGTTCAGTGAACTTCACCGCGTTATTCAGCAGATTGAGCAGGATCTGCCGCAGCCGGGTGACGTCGCCGGCGATGGTGGCCGGCACTTCTTCGTCCACCCGGTACGCCAGTTCCAGTCCTTTTTGCTGGGCCTGGTTGGCCACCAGGTCCAGGGCGCTTTCCAGACACTCCCGCAGATCGAAGGGCTGGTGCTCCAATTCCATCTTGCCTGCTTCGATCTTGGAAAAATCCAGGATATCGTTGATGATGGTGAGCAGGGCCTCGCCGCTGTTGCGGATGGTCTCGCAGAATTCCCGCTGCTCCTCGTTGAGGGGGGTATCGAGCAGTAAATTGGTCATGCCGATAACGCCGTTCATAGGCGTGCGGATTTCATGGCTCATGGTGGCCAGGAAGACGCTCTTGGCTTCATTGGCGGCCTCGGCGGTGCCCCTAGCTTCTTCTGCTTCGGTATAAAGATGGGCATTGTCCAGGGCCACGGAGGCCAACTCTCCGAACTGCTCCAGCAGGGCCTGTTCCTCCTCGCTGAAGGTCCGTCCCGTTTCCCGGTGGCAAGCCAGCCCCAGGACCCCGGTGACCTGGGAGCCCGACTTCAACGGCACCCCCATTACCGTTTGGATGGCCTGGTAATCCAAATCCGGAATCCCCGCGCGGCCTTCCCAATCCTGGTAATTCTCAATGAGAAGAGAGCGGCCGGTCTCCCAAACCTTTCCGGACAGGCCTTGCCCCACCTTCAAGCCGGCCCCGATGATTCCCTCGAAAATTCCGGTCCCCACCTGGCATTCCAGGACCTGCTTTTCCGGGTTCACCAGGTGAATGAAGCCGTGGGTGGTGCCCAGCAACTGGCCGGCGCGGCTGATAAGGGCCTGCAGTAAATCTTGCAGGGTCAGGCGGTTGATGAGGCCCAGGGTGGTTTCGTGTAACGCGGCCAGGTACTCCTTCTGCCGGTGCAGCGCATCCTCCATCTGTTTGCGCTCGGTGTTGTCCCGGATGCTTTCGATGGCCCCGGTCAGTTTCCCGCCAGCATCATAGAGGCCGCCGGCGGTGGCGGTGAGATAGGCCTGGCCCGTTTTCAATTGTATGTAGTTCTCGCCCCGGAGAATTTCACCGTGACGGCTCACCTGGGCGTATTTGGCCCGGAACTCCCGGTCATCCTTGAAGACGTAATCGATCAGGATGGGCCGGCGTTCCCCGTAAAAAGGCAAGGCGTATTCGAAGTTCCCTTTACCAAGGATGTCTTCGGCCCCGACCCCGGTCATGTCCTCCATGGCGTGGTTCCAGGCAATCACCTTCCCTTCCAGGTCGATGACCATAGTGGCGTCCGGCAGAAAATCGATGATATCCTGGAAGCGGCGCTTGGATTCCCGTACGGCCTCTTCAGCCTCTTTCCGTTCCGTAATATCGAGGAAGGCTCCGGAAATGAAATCAATATAGCCTTGGGCATTGCAAATGATCTGGCTGGACTCCTGGACCCATAAGACCTTGCCACTGCGGTGCCGGATGCGGTATTCGCGAATATAGGATTTGTCGCCCTTTAAGGCCTCCATTACCATTTTTTGCATGCGGTCTACGTCTTCCCGGACCACGATGTCCAGCCATTTCATCCTGCGGGCTGTAAATTCTTCCTTGGAATAGCCGGTCAAGGCTTCGATCTTGTTATCGATGAAGTCCACCGACCAGTCCGCATAGCCTTTGAAGAAAATATTTGGCAGGTTTTTCAATATGGTGAGATACGTTTCCACTCTTTCCACCTTTCCCGGAAGTATGGTCTCGTTTAAGGATCAACTGAAAATTCACCGGCGGCCGGGAATGTCCTCCCGCAGGCCATATGCCAGCAGCCGGCGATAATCTTCAGGGGTATTGCAGTCCAGCAGCACGGCCTCATCCTTCACCTCCAGGTCCAGGGCCTCGGCATGGTAACGACCCAGAAAGGCCCGCAGACCGCCGTCGCAGTCCGGGGGCAGGCCGGCGACACAGACCGCGGAGATAAGGGGGGGGTGTCCCCGCCGTCCCTGAAAAACCGGATAGACGATCCTGGCATGTCCGTGGCGGTACGTCTGCAGCAAGTCTCTGATGGTGCCCGGCTTCACCAGGGGCATATCCACCGGCAGCAGGAAAAACGCGGTGATCCGGGGCTCCAGGCTGCGCACTCCGGCGTGCACGGACGCGAACATGCCTTGATTATAATCCGGATTGAAAATCTCCCTGACTGCCAGGTTCTTAAGAACAGGCGCCAATTCTCCAGCCCGGTGGCCGGTGACCACCCGGATATCTTCGACTCCGGCGGCGCGGAACCTCCGGACCGCTTCTTCCAAGAAGGTGGATGGCCCCAGGGGCTGCAGCGGCTTCCAGGCCCCGAGCCGCGAGGAATACCCGGCGGCCAGAATCAGGGCCGCGATGTCGCCACCGCGGTTCATCGGCCCCTCTTCTCCGCCCTTATCCGGATGAGTTCCGCCGCGATGCTCACCGCGATCTCTTCAGGGGTCTCCGCCCCGATGGCGAAACCGATGGGTGAGAAGACCCGGTCAAAGTCCATCCGGGAAAAACCTTCTTGAGCCAGGGCCGCATAGATAGCCTCCCGCTTACGGCGGCTGCCGATCATGCCGATGTAGCCGGCTTCGGTCATCAGCGCCTGGCGCAACACTGTCTGGTCATGGGCGTGGCCCCGGGTGATCAGCACCAGATAACTGTCCGCATTGATTTCCAGCCTTTCCAGGGCCGCTTGAAAAGAGTCCAGGGCGATGACCTCATCGGCATCGGAAAACCTCTCCCGGCTGGCGAATTCCAGCCGGTCATCCAGGACCACGGTGCAAAAGCCCACTCTCTTGGTCAAGGGGGCCAGTTGCCGGGCGATGTGGCCGGCGCCGAAGATATAAACAGTGCCTGCAGGAGCGAGGGTTTCCACCAGATATTGCTTTCCCTGATGGGAGACCAATTCCGGCCGGGTGGCAGCGGCCCGGGCGGTGATGGCAACGGCTTCCTGATCCAGGTCTCCGATGATCGTCCCCCCGCCTTTAATAAGAGTTTGCAGAATGGGCCCGGGGACGTCAAAGTCAGAGGGAATTTGGGTAATCAGCACGGATGGCTTCCCGGTTCCGGAGGAAGCCGCGATCTCCCGGTAAAGCTCCAGATTACCAGTACCGGCGGCATCCAGGAATTGCACCAGGATCTGCACCATCCCGCCGCAGACCATGCCCATCCGGCCGGCATCCCGGGCAGTGAGCCTGTACTCTTTGAGCACCGATTGGCCGTGGCCGAAGACTTCCCGGGCCGCCTCCTGCACCCGGGCCTCCAGGATGCCGCCGCCGATAGTGCCGATGCCGTCGCCGCCTGGCCGGATGGCCATACGCGAGCCCACCGCCCGGGGCGCCGACCCCGAACGGCTGACAATGGTGGCCAGCGCCAGGCTTTCGCCTCCGGCCAGCAAGCGGGCAATATTGTCAAATATGTCCATAGAGCAGGGACTTGGGGCCAGGGGCCAGGGATCAGGGGCAGGGTCGGAAAAAGCGGCTCCCGTCCCTGACGCCTGAATTTTAACCATTGTCATAAGCAACTGAACATCTTTATTCTCTGCGCCCTCTGCGTCTCTGCGGTGATTCTTTTTCCATGCGGAGGCAGGGAAAACGCCGGGAGTGTTTATGAGCAGGCCAGCAGCCGCAGCAGAAGGTTGCCGGCAAGAGTTCGACGGTACCCGGCATCGGCCCGGAGATCGCTGATGGGGGAAACGGCTTGCCGTGCGTACACGGCGGCCTTCCGGAGTGTTTCCAAGGTCAATCTTTTCCCGATCAAAGCTTTTTCGGCTTCGGGACACATTACTATGGTTGGCCCCACGCTCCCCCAGGCCAGACGCACATTCTCCACCACACCCGCAGAGGAAAGGCGGACCAGGGAGGCAAGGCTGACAACAGAAATGGCCAGAGCCTTTCGTTGTCCCACTTTCTCGTAATGATGGAGGTTGTAGCCATCGGCCTTACGCGCCCAAACCGCGGCCAGAATCTCACCTTGGCCGATCAGGGTTTGACCCGGGCCCACCAGGAAATCTTTTACCGCCAGGCGTCTACTATCGTCTTGCCGGCGCAGCTCCACTTCCGCGTCCAGGGCGTAAAGCGGTGGCAGGGTGTCTCCCGCGGGGGACGCGGCGCAGAGGTTGCCGCCGATGGTGCCCATGTTGCGGACGGCCGGAGAGCCGAGCACCTTAATAGCCTGAACCAGTACGGGCAGATGTTTGCGAACGAGGGAATTCTCTAGGAGATGGGCGTGAGTGGCGCAGGAGCCGATGCGGATGAAATCCCCTTTTTCTTCGGCCCCTTTCAGCTCTTCAATCCTTTCGAGACAGATAAGGGAAGGTGGATTGATCGCTCCGCTTCGCATTTTTACAAAAAGGTCCGTGCCCCCCGCGTAGACGGCGGCCGCCGGTTCGTTTTCCCAGTGGCGCCAGAGATCGGCAAGAGAATGGGGCAGAAACACGTTCTTCAAGGCGCAGCATCCTTTGCTGGTTTTTCCGGGGGCTTATTGCTCATTTTCCAGGCCGCGGCCTCCACCGCCTCCACTATTTTCACGTAACCCGTACAGCGGCAGAGGTTGCCGCTCAGACCCTCCCGGATTTCAGCCCGGGTGGGATCGGGGTTTCTCCGGATGATCCGTACCGCCGAAAGAGCCATTCCGGGTGTGCAAAAGCCGCATTGCACCGCGCCGTATTCCACAAAGGCCTCCTGCACGGGATGCAGCCCTGCCCCGGTCTCCCGTTGGAGGCCTTCGATGGTAGTGACCTGCCGTCCCTCGAGCTGAACCGCGAGCATGAGGCAGGACAGCCGCGTTTCACCGTCCACCAGGACGGTGCAGGCCCCGCATTCGCCCGCGCCGCAGCCCTCTTTGGTCCCGGTCAGGCCCAGGTCCTCCCGCAAAAGGTCCACCACCCGGCGGTCAGGAGGCGCATCGATCTGCATATCCTTTCCATTCAAAACGAAACGCACCATCAAGGTGTTTCCTCCAGCATGCTCAGCACCCGGCCTCCCGTGAAGGGCGAACGCGTCAGGCGGACGCCGATGGCGTCCTCGACGGCCCCGGCAATCGCGGGCACCGGCGCGTTGGCCCCCACCTCGCCGATCCCTTTCATGCCGAAGGGCCCGGTGGGCTCCACCGTCTCCACAGACACCGACACGATGTCCGGGACATCCAGAGACGTAGGCAGGAGGTAATCGGCGAAGTTGGGGTTCAGGATTTGGCCCTGATCGAGTGCGACCTGTTCCATGAGGGCGTAGCCGATCCCCTGGGCCACCGCGCCATGCACCTGCTGCTCGAAGCCCTGGGGATTAATAACCCGCCCTCCTTCGGTGACGGCCAGGTATTCCCGGACCTCGATTTTGCCGGTCAGCTCGTCTATCTCCACGTAAGCCAAGTGCGCCGCGTAGGAGAAAAAGACGTGGGGAAAGCCGATGATGAACCCCTTTCCGGTGTCCGGAACATCCTGGGACACGGGCATGACGGTCTGACCGACGCTGGAGCGGTCCGCTTCCGGAAGCAGCCGGGCCAGAAAATCCAGGTCCACGTCCCGGCCCGACGGCAGGTGGCGGACCTTCCCGGGCAAAAGGGCGAATCCCCTTTCTTCATCCGCCATCAACACCAGCGCGGCCCGGTGGCAGAGCTTCGCTTTCATTTCCCGGCAGGCCCGGATCAGGGCGTTTCCGAAGGTGTAGGTGGTGCGGCCGGCCGAGGAAGAACCCGCTGGGAGGCACCGTTCCGTATCCGGCTGGATTAGCTCCAGGCGGGAGGCATCCTGGCACAGGATTTCCCCTGCTATCTGGAGGAAGGCGGTGGCGTTGCCCTGTCCCATGTCGGGGACTCCGCTGTAAATGCGGAACCTGCCTTCCGGAGTGAACTCCACCTTGGCCACGGCCGAATCCGGCAGCCCCCGGCCGTAGCCCATGGCGTTGAATACCGCGGCGAGACCGGCGCCCCTTTTTTTAAAAGGTCCGGCCGAGAGCTTCCATTTCTCCCGTCCGGTCCATAGGGCATGGCGCTTCAAGGCTTCGAGGCACGGAACTATGCCGGTGGAGTGAACCAGGGTCACACCTGTGCAATTCCTGTCTCCCCGTTGCAAGGCATTCTTAAGCCGAAAATCTAGGGGATCCAGGCCCAATTTGGCCGCGAGCAGATCCATGACCCGCTCGAAGGCAAAGGAAACCTGGCAAACACCGAAACCGCGCATGGCCCCGCCGATGGGATTGTTGGTGTAAACGCACCAGCCTTCGATGTCGGTATGGGGGATGCGATAGGGGCCACCGGCGTGCTCCATGCCCAGTTCCAGGACCTCGCCTCCCAGATGGGCGTAGGCTCCGGAATCGTAATAGAGGCGGCATTGGAGGGCGTGCAGGGTCCCGTCCGCCCTGGCGCCCGCGCGGTAATACATGCGGGCGGCATGGCGCTTGTACCCGGCGGCGAAGCTTTCCTCCCGCTCCCACCACATCTTTACGGGCCGGCCTTGGGCGTGAAGCGCGGCCAGGGCCAGGAGGCACTGCACGGTGGCGCCGTCCTTGCCTCCGAACGCGCCGCCCAGGTAAGGACTGATGATGCGGATGGACCCCGCCTCCAGCCCCAGGGCATGGGCGATTTCGAAGCGGTCCCGGAAGGGGGCCTGGGTGGAGACGATCATGACAATTTTGCCGTCCGGCTCCTGCCAGGCCACGCCGTTTTCCGTCTCCAGGAAGCAATGC
The DNA here is from genome assembly GCA_003599195.1 of Deltaproteobacteria bacterium. GTDB lineage: Bacteria > Desulfobacterota > Desulfobaccia > Desulfobaccales > 0-14-0-80-60-11 > SURF-52. The sequence goes on from QZIZ01000145.1 coordinate 20,269, forward strand.
TCCTGGCAAGGCGCCTCGAAGGTCTCCACCACCACTACCGCACACTCGCTGAAGGCCTCCTCCGCTTTGCCTTTCTCGATTTTGGCATGCAGGAGCAGGTTACCGCGTTCATGGATGCGGGGGGCGTCGGGCTTCAAGGCTTCTTCGGGATCGAAGACGGCCGGCAGCGGCTCGATTTCCACCCGGATAAGGGATAGAGCCTGGGCCAGGACCTCCCGGTTTTCGGCCAGCACCAATGCCACCGGGTCTCCCCGGTGCCGCACCCTTTCTCCGGCCAGCACCGGCTGGTCCTTGTGCACGATCCCCTGGCGGTTGGTCCCGGGAACGTCCTTACGGGTGAGGACGGCAAAGACTCCCGGCAGGGCCTCGGCCGCAGCAAAGTCGATCTCGAGTATCCGGCCATGGGCAACCCCGGCTCTTTTCGCTCCGGCCCACAGCAGGTTCTCCGGGTAGTGGTCCAGGGCATATTTCTCCTCGCCGGTAACCTTGGCTCGGGCATCCTGGCGGGGGACCGCATAGCCGACCTCGAGCAATTCTTTTTTCAATCATTCCTCCGCGATTATTTCCACCAACCCAGTTTTTGAATTTCCTCATGGAGATACCCGGCCAGCAGCCGCATCCCTTTGGGTTTGAAATGATACAGGTCGAAATAGAGCCTGAACCGGTGCGGATGACTCCAGAACCTGGGGCGCAAGTCTATTACCGGCAGATTCAGCCGCGGGGCCAGTTCTGACTTTACCCTCGCGTAGAATTCAAATAGGGAAGGTCCATCGCTATCCACCAAATGACGCCAATTGGACTGCAAGGACTCAATTTTTCCCTGATTTTCGGGTGACATGTTCGGTTCGTATGCCGGATTTACAAATAGAAAAGCCACCTTACTGCCGCGATCCTGGGCGCGCCTGGCAATGGACCCGATATTGCTGAAAGCGGACTGAAAGCACTCGTCTTTTTGAAAAACAGGCTGAGTCTTTAATGAGGCTTGCCGTTTGGCCTCTCCATATTTCCGGCGCCATAAAAAATACCAACAACTGCGGTTGAGGAATTTTTCCCACCAGGGGCTTTTCCGGGCCAGGGCAAAGGCAAACTCCAACTGGTAGGTGATGCCGGGGAACCATTTCTCTCCGAAGATCCGGGCTTGGGTGATATCGTTAACCCCGATATTGAGAATCAGGAGATCGGGGTTGAGGCAGAGCAGTTCCTGTTCAAAAAAAGCTTTATATTGAGCGGTATTATAGCCGGGAAAGCTGGAATTTATCACCTCCCAGGCAGAGTCGGCCTTTTCATCGAGAAGCTTCTGCAACTGAAAGGACCAGAGATCACGTTCGTTGAACAGCTTGACCCCGAATAGCTGCGATTCCCCCATAACTAACACCCGCTTAATTCCGGGGGAGGCGCTTAATTCAGGCCCTCTCATCCCCTGCCGGTTGATATTGACCGCAGGGGACCGGTATCCCGGCTTGAGTCTGAAACCTAAGGGCGGATCAGCTTCTTCCACAAATTGCTCGTAAGGGTATTCCGCAAAGACCCGGCTTTGGAAAGAAAGGCCGTAGCGGCGATAATGGTAAACCCTGGCCGCAAGCTCGATTAAAACCAAAGAGGCCAGGATGACTAGTCCTATCCAGATACTCATTTTGCCGCTTCATTCCCAAGAAAAAGGGTGCGTCCTATGCACCATTTCGGCGCGTAAGACGCGCCCTACATTACTCATCTTCCCACGGTTCCCGCGCCGGCAACCCTCGCCATGGCCCCGGAGGCCGACTGGCGGGGGACCCAGCGCCCCACCAGCAGGGCTGCCGCAAACGGGGCCGCGGCACTGGCGAGCAACAGCGCCTTCCCGCTGACGGCCGCCTGGCCGGAGGCGGCAAAGGACATCAGCAATCCCCCCATCAAGGGACCCGCCACGTGGGCGACGTCCATCATCTGCAGCATGAGATTGGTGTTCAGCCCCCGCAGGGCCGGAGGTGTGGCCGTGAACATGAGTGCGGTCAACAGTGGGGTGGCCACACCCATGCCCAACCCGAAGATCAGTGCGGCGGCGATAAAGGCCCAGGTTTGGGGCACCAGGGCGAACAGCACCGGCCCTGCGGCCATGGCCGATAACCCCGCGGCGCACAAGGTTTTTCGGTCCACCTTATCGAAGAAGCGGCTGAACAAGGCGCGCACGGAGATGATCATGCTGGTGACGAGAAAGAGGAAGAGGCCCGGGTCTTCCCCCTGGCGCACCAGGCAGATGCGCTTTTCCGATTGCGCCCCCAAAGAATAAAGGCAATCAGGGTTCGGGTTTACCATCATGGCGATGGGCTTGAGAAAGAAAAAGAGCATGACGATGCTCAGAATTGCCAGTCCGAAGGCCCCCAGCAGCGCCGGCGCGCCGGGCTGTGAAATCCCCTGGCGGATTTGGGCCCAGGTCCCGGCCGGGGCCGCCTTTCCCGGACCGGACCAGGAAGCCGGGGTCCGGGGGGCGGCGCCGCGCAGGAGCAGCAGCGCGGGCAGGCCGGGCAGCATGAACAGCGCGCCCCCGGTGTAAATGGCCCCGGATATGGCCTGGGGGAAGAAGGTTTCGGCAAGGTACGGGACCAAGGCGTTGGGGATAAGCGCGGCGAGGCTATTGATGCCGAATCCTTCGCCGCTGCGCGACGGCGGCATGATCAGCGCTAGCATGGCCACGGCGGCCGACAGCGTCAACACGTGGCCGGCGCCGTGGATCAACCGCACCAGCACCAGGGACCAGGTGTTGCCCAGGGAAGAATAAGACAGCAATGCCAGGATGCTGACGCACTGGCCCAGAGCCAGAGCCGGAATAATGATCTTGGGCTTAAGATGGGTGGCGATATAAGGCCGCAGCAGCAGGGCCGATACGGAGAAGAGGCTGATGAGCGGCCCGCACCAGACCTGGGCCACGCCGCACACCTCCAGGAAGGCGTAGAACCCGTAGAAGATGGAAAGCGAGCCGAAGGCCAGCAGGCAGATGAGGTTGAGGGCCACGAATTCCCGGGTCCAGAGAGGCTCGAGGGCGAGGACCGCGGGAATTGCTTGTCCAGAGCCTTTGGAATGTTGCATGAGGTGAAAAGTCCTTTCGATTACGGATGAATGGATCGTTCCCAGTCGTCCTTGACGAGTTCCAATAAATGGGCCGATCTTTCTCCGAAGACCTGAATACCGTCCCAGTGGGGCGGGCCGAAGACCTTCTGCATCAGGAAGCCGTCCACGTCCAGCCAGCGAGGCAATACTCCGCCGGCGAAATACCCCCGGTTTCGCAACAGTTCTACCGTTTGGCCCACCCAGGGCCAGGAGAGCTTCAAGAAGACCTGGTGGACGATGGTCCCCTTTTGGCGGGCCGCGTTTTCCTCCTGGGCGAAAACCGCGGCAAAGTCCGCGCCCGCCTCGTGCACCGTAAAACGGGCGACCTGGGCGAAGTCGAAGATTTGGGACTCCATCCGGGTCTCTGGCCCATCGGGCAAATCCTCAGCGGATGGGACAAACCGGCATTCGTGCCTGATGCCGCCATAGATGAAGCGCAGCATTTCTGTATACGCGGCGGGCACCCGGATCGTCTGCGGTTTGGGAGTGATGATATCAAATTGCAATACTGCGGCTACGCGGCCTGCGGCGCTCTCCTCCTTGGTGTAGGCCTCCGCGGGCATCAGGTCCACTTCCAGGGCGCAGGGCAGGAAATTCAGCTTGATGCCAATCTTCTGCATGGTGACGTGATTGCAGACCCCCTCGCCGAACATGATTTCGATGCCGAATAGGGGGGCCACTTTCCTGACACTATATTGAACCAGCCTGAAGCCCATCACTCCCGCCCGGTAGTTGGGAGCCACGACGGTGGACCCGGATTCGTAGAGGCCCGGAAAAGGCGCGCTGTTATACAAAGCGCTGTGGCCGACGATGTCGCCCTTGGCGGTGCGGGCCACATTGGAGATGGTCCGCCGCGCCGCATTCTCCCGGATGAGCAGTTCCGGGTCCGTAAAGGTCTTGACCGGGTACCCGTCTCCATAGACCAGGCGGAACAACCGCGTAACCCCCAGGGCATCCTCGGGGCGAAACAGGTCCAGTTTCCACGTTTGCCCTGCTTCTATGGGGTCTTCATTGTTTTTCCCCATCAGCCGGCCTCCTCAATGCCCGGCCCCAGGGCGGTGAGCATCTTCCCCAGAGCTTCCACCAGGGCCTCTTGGGCCTCCCGGTGGGATATGGTTATCCGAATCCAGTCGGGGAAGCGGAAAGCCGTCATGCTGCGCACCATGACTCCCCGGGTCATGAGCTTCCGGTAGGCCAGGGCATCGTTCATGGGCATCTTGATCATCATGAAGTTGCCTTCCCCCAAAACATAGGGCAGGCCCAGGGCGGCGATCTCCTTTTTCAGGAATACCTTTCCCTGCCGGACGAACTCCCGGGTCCGGGCCACATGCTCGCGGCTTTCTTCCAGCGCGGCCAGGGCCGCCACCTGGGCCAGGGAGTTGACGGAATAGGCGACGCAGGTGCGTCTGACAATATCCACCACCTCTTTGCTTCCAGCCAGGTAGCCGATGCGCAAGCCGGCCAGGGCGAACATCTTGGAAAAGGTCCGGAAGATGAGCAGGTTGGGGTACTCCCGGATAAGCGCCATTCCGTCGGGATAGCCGGGGTCTTCCACGAATTCGGCGTAGGCCTCGTCCACCACCACGATCTGCCGCCCGCGGATGCGCTCCAGAAACCGGCGCAACCGCTCTCTGTTCCACATGCTTCCCGTGGGATTGTTGGGATTGCACAGGAAGAGGATTTTGGTGTGCGCATCGATTTTCCCGAGCATGCCTTCTTCATCAAACCCGAAGTCCACCAGGGGCGCCAGCCGGGCTTCAAACCCCGAGAACTCGGCCACCCACTCATAGACCGCGAAGGTCTTGTCCGCGGTGACAATGTTGTCTCCGTTCCGGCAGAAGGCCTTAATCACGAAGCCGATCACCTCGTTGGCCCCATTTCCCGCCAGGAACTGATCCGGATGCATACCGAAACGCTCGGCCAGCTTACACCGCAGGCGGTACGCGTCGCCGCTGGGATAAAATGCGGCCCGGGGCGGCGGAAACTCGCGAATGGCCTGCAACGCGGCCGGGGGAGGACCCAGGAGGTTTTCGTTATTGTTAAGCCGGAAGATCCGCGGAACTCGATAGATCTTTTTCAGCTCTTCGTCGGGCTTACTGGGAATATAAGCTTGAAAACGCTTGATATGCGGCGGCACCAAAAGGTCCAAGGGAAGAGAGTTCATCACTGGACTGCCCCTTGAAACTGGAACACTGCCACGTCCCCCGCGCCCCAACAGGGAAAGATCATGCAAGGCTTGAAGCGATTCTCTATCAGTCCCGGAGTAAAAGCCGCTTGCCAGGATTTCCCGGCATCGAGGAAGAAGAAGACATTCAGAATTTCTTCCTGGCTGAGGAGCTTGAGGTGCCGGCCGAGATTCTCGGCAAAATCCGTTCCGAACCACATGGGGCGCAGGGTGGCGCTGGCATGCGATCGATCGATGGTGGCGGAAAGGACGGAATGCCGGGGGTGCTGTTCACCCTCATCAGTAACGCGTCTTATTTCCCGGGGCAGCACCAGCCGTTCGTATTGCTCCCGCAGGAAATCCTCTATCTCAGGGTGCACCCAGGCCAGGCTCCCCAAGTCTTCATGCAGGAGCCGAAACCAGGCTTCCCGCCGCCCGGGCTTTCCTTCCCTGGTGTACACCGAGACACCGCCTAGGAACTCGAAGTGCTCCCGGGCAAATTCCGCTCTGGCGAAGCGATTGAGGAGGACGACGGCGTCGGTCTTGATAATCGCGCCGATACAGCTTTCCAGGAGAGCGGCGCCGATAGGCGAACCGGCGTTTTGGTTGAACAGATAAGGGCCGAAAAATTCCACCGACCTCTTTCCGCTGCGGTGCCAGAAAGTGCCGCCGCCGATTTCCCCTGCCGGACCCACGGCAATGGCCGCGTCGTAATTCGCTCCGCCGGCCATGTCCACCAGTTTGCCGGGATAGTTAAAGACTTCGGGCAGCGCCTGGTCCCGATAGCAGGCCTTTACCAGATGCGCAAACAGCTTCAGTTCTTCCGGATTGGGCGGCCGGACGGAGAACTCGTCCATGGGCTTGGGGAGTGCCAGTGGAGATTCCTCGAAAGGCGGATACGCCTTTTCCTTGAGCAAGGTCAGCTTCAGTTCCTTCCCCTCCAGCCGGGTTATCATAAAACGGTCTGCCGATCTCGAAGCCAGCACCAGCCCCGTTTCTTGCAACCCCGCGTCCTCTGCAGCGGACGCCGCGGTATTAAGATTGAAGGCATGCAGTTCCAGGCCCGGGGAAAAAGGAAAGATGAAATCGGCTTGCACGTAATATGAACCGTTGCTACAGCGAATCTCGACTCGTTCCCCATTTTTTAAAACCGCGCGGCAGAGGTGGATAAATACTTCTTTAGCCGCCAGCGTCAGGCCGTTCGCTTCGTTTTCACCCAGCCCCAAGGCGATGGCCGTGTTTTCCACGAACGCGCGCACCACCGGCAAAAAAACTTCTGCGGCATATGTCTGCAGTAAGACGGATCGTCTCGCATCTGCTCGTTCCAATTCGGTTCTCCAATCTGTGCGGGCAGCGGGTTGGGATATTAGTATATCGGGATTAACTCTGTAAAGTAAAATAGGGCAGCATCATGAAGCAAGATTCTAATCCAGCGAAAATAGCGGGATAAGCCCCTAGGGGGGGCAAACCTGACCACTGGCTAGCGGGCGGTATCCTTATCCTCCTGTACTTTATTGAGCGGAAAATTTGATTCAAGAAATTCGGGATGAAACAACCAAAATTTGGGATGAAGCGGGCAGGCTTGCTTGAACAGCAATCATATGAGAGGATTTGTAATCCCTACCGGACATCATTGATTTGGGAAGAACCCTTAGCTAAATCATCCTCCTCCCCATTATCGTCATCGTCGAAGGTTTTGGGGCTGCCTTGTTTTCCTGATTTTTTCCGGATGCCGTCCGTTTTGCCGGATTTGGGTTCCCGGTAGCCGTTGTGTTTTTTGATGAGTTCCAGGTAGCGCAGGGGGTCGAAGTCCACCCGGGCGTATTGCTGGTAGACCTTGCCCCGGCCGAGGTAGCTGTGGACCAGGCGTTTTTGGAAATCCACCCAGCCCAGCTCCGTTTTGAAGGCTATCTGGTGGCTCATGAAGTTGGGGGTCTTGCCGTCCGGGAGGTATTCGGGCACGGCGTCGTTGACGAATTCGTGGGCGTGATAAAGGCCCAGGAGGTGCCCCACCTCGTGGATCAGCAAGTTAGCCAGCCAATCCCGGTTGGCCTGCCCGTCCCCGGATTTGGAAGCCGACTCCGCGTCCTGGAAATTTTTAAAAGAGACGTGGATTACCGACAGGGGCAGGTGGGCAAAGGCGCACTTGTCCCGGCAGACCTGGAGAAAGCGCAGGCGGAACGGGGGCGCCACGTCAAAGGCCTGGTAGCTACGGGCCAGCCATTGCTTGTGGGTCAGCATCTCCACCCGCAGCCGGGCCCCGGGGGCCAGGGGGCCGGGTTGCGGCCCGCCTTCCTGATGGACCAGGGTCACGCCCATGCGGTCGTAAAAGGCCCGGACCCGATTCCAGACCAGGGGCATCATGCGGCGGCAGGCAGCCAATTCCGTCTCCGGAGCGACATAAAGCTCCACCGTCACCTTCTTCGGGGCCAGATCCACCGGCCCCAAGTCGGCCAGGGAGTAGAGGCCCGCTTCCTCCTGGGGGGACAATTCCTTGGCCCCGGCGGCCGCAGGCAGATGAAGGAATAAAATAAAAGCCAGGAAAACCGCAGCCGTCCAGGAAGAACGCAAAAATATCCTGCCGGTCCCCTTGTTTTTTGGGACCGAATCTGTCAAATTTATATATTTTAGAGAGGATGAAATCATGGCCTATACCTGTGATCTTTGCGGCAAAGGACCCGTAGTGGGGAACAACGTCAGCCACGCCAATAACCACACCAAACGCCGTTGGAAGCCGAATCTGCGCCGGGTCCGCACCCTGCAGCAGGGGACCGTGCGCTACTTGAGGGTCTGCACCCGCTGTCTGCGTTCCGGGCTGGTGGTCAAACCGGCGTAGGAAGCCGTCAGGTGTCCCGCGTTTGCAGCGGCCGGTCTTCAAGATGTCCGGTTGTTGCCGAACGGGGTCTCTTTGGGTTTTTTTGCAGCTCATTGTATCATGCCAGCCCGCTGCCGGGAAAAATAAACCATCTCAAATTAAAGGCAGATTTTTCGTCGGGGCGAACCTGGTGTTCGCCCTGTTGCATTTAGAGCGGGCGCGGAGGCCCGCTCCACCATTACCTGCCTTCACCTTCCCATAAAAAAGGACACCTGCGGGCAGATGTCCTTTTTCTCAAGCAAGAGTTCAGGATTGCTTACTGGGGCGTCAGGGTGTAATCCGGCACCAGGGTGGCCGGGTCCGGGGGGCCGGCCGGAGCCCCGAGGCCCCGGGCGGCCAACTCTTCCGGCGGCCCATCCAGGTTAAAGGCATACATCCAGCCGTGGGGGGCGGCGCCGTCCACCGGCCTGGTGCCGAGGTAGACCGTGCCGTTGACCACCACCGGCGAGCTTCTCAGGATCTGCTCCCCGGTATTCCACTGACAGAGAAGAGCGCCGCTGACCGCGTCAAAGGCGTAGAGGCAGCCATCGGCGCTGCCCACATAGACCACCCCGTTGGCCACGGTGGGCGCGGAATAAATGTTGCCCCCGGTGGTCACCGGCCAACCGGGGAGGAGGGCGCCGGTGCGGGCGTTAAAGGCATGAAGCTTGCCGTCCAGGGAGCCCACATAAACCCGGTTTTTCGCCACTGCCGGGGAGCATCTGATCTGGGCGGTGATATTTTCTCCCGAATCCCAAAGTTTGGCGCCGGTGGAAGCCCTGAAACAATAGAGCTTCCGGTCCACGGAGCCCACATAAACCATGTCATTGGGGCCCACGGCCGGGGTGGAGTAATCGATGATGTCAGTAATGGTAGTCCCGGAATCCCACAGCTTGGCCCCGCCCACCGCGTTAAAGGCGTATAGCTTTTTGTCCTGAGAACCAACAAAGACTCTGCCCTTGGCCACCGCGGGGGAGGCGGTGACGGCGCCGCCGGTGCTGACCGGCCAACTGGGCCGCGGTGCGCCGGTGGTCCGGTTATAGGCATAAACTTTGCCATTGCTGCAACCCACATAGATTATATTGCCGGACACCACGGGGGATGATTGAATGGGGCTGCCGATAATCTTGGGCCAGCCGGTTTGTGTGATTCCGGTTTTGGCGTTAAAGCAATGGAGTTGGCCAGCCTCGTCGCCGATGTAGACTCTGCCGCTGTAAACCGCGGGAGAACCCATGATGGAGGCGCTGGCCAGCACCGGCCAGCCGGAATAGACCCCGCCGGTGGCGGCATTGAAGCAATAGAGCTGGCCCCAATAGTTGCCCACGTAGACCCTGCCGTCCACCACCGCAGGCGTGGATTCGATCCCGTGGGCGGTATCATAGCCCCACAAGAATTGTAGGTCTCCGACGTTGCCAACCCTCAATACATTCTCATGGGGATTGAAGCCGGTGCGCGAGGTGTTGTAGCGGTATTGATACCAGTTGGTATTAACCGAGAAGGCTTTCTGGGCCGCCAGGCCGCTGCGGCGGCCGATGGCCGTGACCCAGTGGGTCCCCGGCGCCGCGGTCGCGGGCACCTTGAGGGTGGCGCTGAACTGGCCCGTGCTGTCGCTGACCGTCAGGGCGAGGTCATCCAGGTCAAAAAAGATGTCCACCGCCTCGAAGGCTTCGAACTCGGCGCCGGTTATGGTCAACTGTTTTTTCGGGGGGCCCTTGGCGGGGGTATTGATAATATTGGGGGAGGCCAGGGACTGAGAGGCTATCAGCATAATTAACAAGAAGGCTAACCCGAAGAACAATCTGACCTTTGGCATTTTTTTCACTCCTGTCTATAAAGGTTCAAAGTTCCAGGTTTTAAGCTACAAATTAAAAAAGAGCCGCCGGCCCGGCGGGCCAAGGGCTCATATCTGCATGCATGGAGAAAGGGGAGGGGGCGAAGGTTTCCGGAATATCCTGAACCATCCGGTTCAGGAGGCTCGCCTGCAGGAAAATTATCGCCTGGAAGTTCCTTCCGGTTGGCGGTTCCCTTAAAATAGGAAAAGTCCCGAAGCCTGAGAGTCGTTATCTTGGATATCCTTCTCAAACAGCCAGGGAAATGGACTGATTTAATTTTACAATTTATTACATATAGACATGCGGAAGTCAAGAAATTCTGGAGGAGAAGAGGGGGGATTGCGAGGTTATAGGCGGTTTTCCCTCAGCCGGCCATCCTTTTCACGGAAATCACTTCTTTCAGGCGTTTCAAGGCGGCGAACACCTTTTCCAGGTGTTGCTGGTCCGACACCTGGATGGTGAAATTGGCCACCCCGCGATTTTCCGCGGTGGTCTCCACCGAGGCCCGGGTGACGTTTACGTCCGCGGTTTTCATGGCGCTGGTGATGTCCGCCAGCAACCCCGGCTTGTCCACGGTGACCAGTTTGATATTGACGGGATAGAGTTTTTGGGGCGCGCCGTCCCATTGCGCGGGGATGTGGCGGAAGGATTCGGTGTTGGCCAGATAGGCGCAGTCGGCCCGATGGACGGTCACCCCTTTGCCCCGGGTGATATAGCCGATGATTTCGTCCCCGGGAATGGGCTGGCAGCAGTTGGCCAGGCGGATAAGCAGGTCGTCCAGGTCTTTGATCTTGATGCCCCCAAGATCTTTTTCCTTTTTGGGAGGCGCGGCGATGGGCACCGGCTCTTCTTCCGGGGGGGGGGCCGCGGCCCGGACCAGCCGGTTTGTCACCTGGCCGGGAGTCAACTTGCCGTGACCGAGGGCGGCCAACAGGTCGTCGGTGCGGACGAAGGAAAATTCCTGGGTGATCTTTTTCAGCTCCTCCCCGTCTTTCAGAAGTTTTTGCAGACTCATGCCGCCCTTGCGCAGTTCCCTTTCCAACAGTTCCTTGCCCAGGGCGATGCTCTGCTCCCGTTCCGCGGCCTTGAGTTCCTGGCGGATCTTGTTGCGGGCCTTGGGGGTCTTGACAAACTGCAGCCAGTCCCGGCTGGGGCGGTGGTGGGGGGAAGTGATGATTTCCACCACGTCGCCGTTGGCCAGTTCATGGCGTAGAGGCACCATGCGGCCGTTGACCTTGGCGCCGGTGCAGCGGTGGCCCACTTCCGTGTGAATGGCGTAGGCGAAATCCACCGGCGTGGCCCCCTGGGGCAACTCCTTGACGTCCCCGGTGGGGGTGAAGACGTAGACCTCCTCCGGGTAGAGCTCCAGGCGCACGCCCTCCAGGAGTTCCTGGGGGGTTTTCAGGTCCTTTTGCAGGTCCACGATCTGTTTAAGCCAGGCGAAGCGCTCGCCGTCCTTTTCCTTAAAACGCCTCTTTTCCTTGTAACTCCAGTGTGCGGCAATCCCTTCTTCAGAGATGCGGTGCATCTCTTTGGTACGGATCTGCACCTCCATGCGCTCCCCATAGCGGCCGATGACCGTAGTGTGGATGGACTGGTACATGTTGGCCTTGGGCATGCCGATGTAGTCTTTGAGACGTCCCGGCACCGGCCGGAAGAGGGCATGGATCACGCCCAAGGCCTCATAGCATTCGGACACGGTATTCAAGACGATACGAAAGGCCAGGAGGTCGTAGAGCTCATCCAGGGTGATCTGCTGGGCCTGAAGCTTGCGGTAGATGCTGTAGTAGTGTTTCAGGCGGCCGCTCACTTCGCCTTCGAGATGGTTTTCCGCCAATTTTTCCCGCAAAAGCTCGCAGATCTCCTGAATATATTTCTCCCGCTCCCCCTTTTTCCGGGTCAGGCCTTCCTGAATCTGCTGGTAGGCCTCCGGCTCCAGGTAAAAGAAAGCCAGATCCTCCAGCTCCGCCTTGATGCGGAACATTCCCAGCCGGCCCGCCAGAGGCGCGTAGATATCCATGGTCTCCTGGGCGATGCGTTTCTGCCGGGCCGCGGACATGTAACCCAGGGTGCGCATGTTGTGGACCCGGTCCGCGAGTTTCACCAAGAGGACCCGGATGTCGTGGGACATGGAGAGGATCATCTTGCGGACGTATTCCGCCTGCTGGGTGATGCGGTCGCCGAAGACGAGCTGGCCGATCTTGGTGATGCCGTTGACCACGTCCGCCACTTCTTCCCCGAAATATTCGTCCAGGTCGTCCATGGTGGTATCCGTGTCCTCCACGGTGTCATGGAGCAGACCGCAGGCCACGGTCACCGGGCCTAAACCCAATTGGGCCAGAAGATAAGCCACTTCCAGGGGATGGGACAGGTAGGCCACGCCGCTGAGGCGGGTCTGGCCCTCGTGGGCCCGGGCCGAAAAGACGTAGGCCTTCTCAATCAGCGAGGTATCCGCCTCCGGGTGATGCTTCTGGACCTCTTCGACGATATCGTTGAGGCGGATGATTCTAGTGGACATTAAGCTCCTGATGAGTCGTATCTCTGCGCTCTCTGCGCCTCTGCGGTAAGAAATTCACCGCAGAGACGCAGAGGGCGCAGAGAGCGTTGATACCGCTAAATTTAGCCTTTCTCGTTTAACTCATGGCGGATGCAGCCCTGTAGATACTGCAGCAATTCCCCCAAAGGCACCATCACAGTCTCCCCGCTGCGCCGGTGGCGGACTTCCGCCTGGCCAGCGGCCAGGGTCTTGGGGCCGATAACCACCCTTAAGGGGATGCCCAAGAGGTCGCAGTCCTTGAATTTCACCCCCGGGCGCTCATCCCGGTCGTCCAGGAGGACTTCGATCCCGGCTTTCTCCAGGCCGTCATGGAGGCTGAAAACCGCGTCCTTGGTAGCTTGGTCGTTCAGGGAGATGGGGACTAAACCCACCTGCACCGGGGCCAGGGCCAGGGGCCAGACGATGCCCTGGCCGTCATGGCCCTGCTCGATGGCCGCGGCGACGATGCGGCTGACGCCGATGCCGTAGCAGCCCATATAGATAAATTGCTCCTGCCCGGCCTCGTCCAGGAAGGTGGCCTTCAGAGCCTTAGAGTACTTGAGCCCTAGCTTGAAGATGTGGCCCACCTCGATGCCCCGGAGGATTTCGATATTGCCGCCGCAGCGGGGGCAGGGGTCCTGGGCGGTGATGGCGCGCAGGTCCGCAACCTGGGTCATGACGATGTCTCGCGAGGGGTTGACCCGGACCAGGTGATAGCCGGTCTTATTGGCCCCGGTGACCGCGGTAGTCATGGCCGCTGCCGCCTGATCGGCATAAATGGGCAAATTTAGGCCGAAGGGCCCCGCGAAGCCCACTTCCCCGCCGGTGAGTTCCTGGACCCGGCCCGCGCCGGCCAGGGTGAGGTCCATCACTGCCAGGAGGTTTTTCACCTTGACTTCGTTGACTTCGTGGTCCCCCCTAAGGAGCACGGCCACCGGCCCTTTCTCGGTCTCATAAATCAAAGTTTTGATGATTTCCGCTGGGGTGGCGTTAAGGAACCCGGCCACCTCCTCCACGGTGCGCACGTCCGGGGTGGCCACCTCTTCGGGGCCGGACCCGGCAGGAGCATCCCCGGAAGCGGTCGCGGGCGGAACCACTTCCGCCTTCTCCAGGTTGGCGGCGTAATCGCAGGCCAGGCAGGAGGCCAGCAGGTCTTCGCCGGTCTCCGCCAGGACCATGAATTCATGGGAAAAACTGCCGCCGATGGGGCCGGAGTCGGCTTCCACCGTCTTGAAGCGCAGGCCGCAGCGCTGGAAGATGCGGTTGTACGCAGCGTACATGTCCTGGTAGCAGGCCTCGGCGTCCGCCTCGTTCACGTGGAAGCTGTAGCCGTCCTTCATAAGAAATTCCCGGCCCCGGATCAGGCCGAAGCGGGGGCGCATCTCGTCCCGGAACTTCATCTGGATCTGGTAGAGGTTCAAAGGCAACTGCCGGTAGGAATGAACCTCCTTGCGCACCAGGTCGGTGATCACCTCTTCGTGGGTGGGGCCGAAACAGCAGTCCCGGCCGTGGCGGTCCTTGAAGCGCAGCAGTTCCTTGCCGTAAATCTGCCAGCGGCCCGTCTCCTGCCACAGCTCCGCGGGCTGCACCGCGGGGAGCAGCACTTCCTGGGCCCCGGCCCGGTTCATCTCCTCCCGGACGATGCGCTCCACCTTGCGGAGCACGCGCAGCCCCATGGGGAGATAATTATAGATGCCCGAAGCCAGCTTGCGGATCATGCCGGCGCGGAACAACAGGATGTGGGAGACGGCCTCCGCCTCCGCGGGATTTTCTTTGAGAGTGGGAATCAGCATCCGGGAAAAGAACATATGTGCTCCTATCGATAATATTTTACCAGATTAATCTTACGACAGCAGCCTTCTTAGCTCAATTAGATTTTAAGGGCAGGGGGTAGGGGTAGGGGGCAGGGGTCAGGGGCCAGGGGTCAGAAGGGGAGGGAAGAATGCAAGAGGCGTCGGAGGCAATATTTTTAGCTGAAAGCTGATAGCAAATAGCAAACAGCGAACAGCTAATAGCCGACAGCTTCCGCTCCCCGCAGCAGGCGATTTTCGGCCAGATTAAAGGCCCGTTCCATCAACGTTTCCATATTCACCACGTCTTCCCGGTTGTAGGTGAGAAGGGTGGGCAACGCGGTGTAATCCCCCCGGCAGTGGCGGTCCCAGAGGAGCACGGCCTCGTAGCCGTCCATGCCATCGACCTCCGGGGGGCGCTTAATGCCGAACCGGGGTTCGATGCGCTTCAGGCCGCCCTTAAAACCCAGGCGGGAGAGGATAAAGCGCAGGTCCAGGTGCACGGGAGGAAGCAGCAAGTCCGGGAAATAGTTCCGGAGCACGGGCAGATCGAACTGGGAGCCGTTGAAGGTGATGACCAGGTCCAGGTTTTCCAGGGCAGAGGGGAATTCATCCAGATTTTTGCCATAGACGAACTGGCGCATCTCGCGGCCGTCATATAGGCCCACCACCGTCACCTGCAAACCCGGCCAGGTGTAGCCGGTGGTTTCGATGTCGAGATACGCGGCCCGCTCCCGGAAGCGGCGGAAGAGCCGCCAGCGCTCGGCTACGGGGAGCAAAGGCCCGAAATAGGAGGGGTTATCCTCGTTAGCCAGGGATTCCTCAACGGCGTTGCGGAGAAAAACCAGCCTTTCCCGCCCCATGCCGGCGACTTCAGCGGCGTTTAGGAAGTCCTCCCAGGTATGCAGGCCCTGCTGCCAAAACTGGGCCTCAGTGCGTTCGCCGACGCCGGGGAGATGAATGAAGGTGCGTTTGAGCATTTTATAAAGATAACATATCTTGAGCAAAAAAGAACTTCACCGCAGTTACGGGTTGCGGGTTGCGAGTTACGGGTTACGTGTTGGGGGATTTTTAACTCGCAACCCGCAACTCGTAACTCGCAACCCGGTGCGTCCTCTGCGTCTCTGCGGTGAATCCTTTATTCTTCCTTCAAGATCGCGGCCAGGTGCGGCTGCATGGCCCGCCAGGCGGGGTAGGCCCCGGAGGCCAGGCCCAGGGCCAGGACCAATACCAGGGTCTGCCAATAGATGCCCGGGGTCCAGAAGAGGTGGATGGTCCAGCCGAAGGCTTGTTTGTTGATCACGTATATCAGAAGAAGAGATAATACGGAGCCGCAGGCCGCGCCCAACAGGAAACTGAGGAAGCCGGCCAGGCCCGATTCCACCAGGACCATGGAAAGTATTTGCCGTTGGCTCGCGCCGATGGCCTGGAGCAGGGCCAGTTCCCGCTCCCGCTCCATGATGAGCACCAAAAAAGTGGTGATGATCCCGAAGACTGCGACCACCACGGCCACGCCTTCTAATGCGTAGGTGAGGGCAAAGGTTTCATCGAAGATGCGCAGAATGCCCCGGCGCAAATCCTCGTGGGACATGGTCAGGAGCCGGTAGCGGGAGCCGTATTTTTCCTGGAGCCGGGCCTGGACTTCGGGAATTTTGGCTTTGTCTTTGAGGTAAAGGCGGACCGCGTTCAAGTGGGTATCCGGCCAGAAGCGCCGGAACTGGCGGATATCCATCCAGACGCTGGGGCCGTCGGTGCGGTAGTCGTAAAAGACCCCGGCGATGCGGAGGCGCTGGAGGCCCGCGGGGGTGGGGAGTTCTAAAATATCTCCTTCTTTATAACCGAAGGTCTCGGCCAGGGGCTCGGAAATGACCACGGACGGTCTTCGGTCTCCGGTCTCCGGTCTTCGGTGGTTTGGCTCCTGCGCAAACGTCTTGGGCGTAACGAAAAATCCCCCTAAATCCCCCTTTACAAAAGGGGGACTTTTTTCTTCCCCGGCACTATTCCCGGATTCCCCAACTGCCCGCATAATCTCCTGCGTGTCGCCTTCCCGGAACCATAAGCCCCCGTATTTTACCAACACCTCGAAGCTGCCGCCGATGGCCAGGATGAAGCGGTCTTTAAAGGGCAGGCGCACGCAGCGGTATAGATAGAGGTCTTCAATGTCGGGGTCCCGGCGCAATTCCGGTACGATTTCCGGCGGCAGATAATGATCGTACGCGGCAGTGGAGAAGACCGCGGGCCCGAAAAAGATGTCGCCGCTGATGGACCGGGTCACCCAGGAATTCACGGTCTGGCGGAAAGAGCCGATCATCACCGCCACCGCGATGAGCATCCCCAGGGCGCAGGCCAACGCGGCGATGGAGACCGCGCTGCGGCTCAAGGAGCCGGAAAGGTAGCGGCAGCCCAGGTCCCCGGGGGGGCCCAGGAACCGGCGCAGCAGCGGCCGGCCGCGCTCCCCCAGGGTGCGGGCCGCCAGGGGAGTGAACAGGGCGAAGGCCAGGAGAATGAGAAAGGCCGCGGCGAAGCTCGGCAGGGATGGACCGGAGCCGAAGCGGAGCAGCACCAAAACTCCCGCCAAAGCCAGGGCCAGGAGGCCCAGCACAAACAAGACTCCGGCATGGCTCTGGACGCGCTCTTCCAGTTCCTCCCGGTGCCAGACGGCTTTAACCCGGATGCGGGCCGCCTCCAGGGCGGGGAATAACGCGGCGATGAGCGTGGCGGCCGCGGCCAGGGCCCAGGCTTGCAACAGCAGGGGAAGGCGCACGGCAATTTCTCCGGCCTGGACCGGCGTGTACAGGGAACTGAGATTTTGGGTCATCATTCCCAGCGCGCTTTTGGCCAGGATGACCCCCAGGCCCAGTCCCAGGAGGCCGCCCAGCCCGCCCGCGGCCAGGCCTTCGGCCAAAAAAAGATACAACACCTGGCTCCGGCCCATGCCTAAGGTGCGCAGCAGACCGATCTCCCGGCGGCGGCGCACCACCGAGAGAGTGACGGACTGGTAAATGAGAAACATGCCTACGAACAGGGCAATGGCGCTGAGCACAGCCAAGTTGAGGCGGTAGGAGGACACCATGCCCTCCATCTGCCGGGCCTGGGAGCCGGGGCGGGCCAGCTCCACGCCGGGGGGGAGTTCCCGGGTAAGGCTGGCCGCGGCGCCGGCTTGGTCGCCGTGAAGGATGAGATCGATATAATCCAGCCGGCCCACCCGGTCCAGCAGTTCCTGGGCCCCGGCCAGGTCCATGAGAAGCATCGATCCTTCCAGGGGATAGAGGCCGGTGGGGGTGCGAAAGATCCCGGCTACTTTCAGGGTCTGCCGCACCGGACCTACCAGCACCGGCAGAGTGTCGCCGGTTTTGATGGCTTTTTGCGCGGCCAGGGGTTCGCTCACCAAAATCGCGGCAGGGTCGGTGAGAAATTTTTCCAGCGCTTCCCGGTCCAGACCGCTTCCGGTTTTAAAGTCGAAATTGCGAAAAGGCCTTTCGGAAAAAAGGTCGATCCCCAGGAGCAGCACCGGACCTTGCCGGGGGGCGGCAAATTCCAGGACGCTTTCCACCGCGGGTGCGGCCGACTTGACCTCCGGCAGACGGCGCGTCTTGACAAAGAGGGACTCCGGCAGTGGCGCGCCCGGACTTTGGAGCCGCCATTGGGCCTTCCCGGACAACGCGGTCACTCCGGCCTGGAAACTCTGCAAGGCCGCGGCGGCGGCCAGGGAGATGCTTAAATAAACCGCGGTGCCCAGGGCGATGCCCAGGATGCCCAGGAGGGTGCGGCCGGGGTATTCGGTTAAATGGCTAAGTGATATTCTGAAGAGGAAGATTTTCATGGGATATAGTTCAAGGTTTAAGGTTCAAGGTTAGTGGAGCTGTCAGCTATCAGCTAAAAAATAAAGCAACCTAAGCCATTGAAAACCAATTAGAACTTGGATAAATATCAATAAGTTATGGCCCCTAATTTTCTTTAGCTGAAAGATGAAGGCTGACAGCTTAAATAACTTTGAACTTTGAACCTTGAACTGTTTCAAGAAGTTCTTCAGGGCAGAAAAATTCCGTCCTGCATCGACAGCACCCGGTCCGCGTACGCGGTGATTTCCGCCGCGTGGCTTACCAGGACCACGGTCTGGCCCCAGTTCCGGTGCAGGCGGGCGAAGAGTTCCAGGATCTGGGCTGCGGTGACCGAATCGAGGTTGCCCGTGGGTTCATCGGCCAGCAGCACCGCGGGCCGGTTGATCAAGGCCCGGGCGATGGCCGCGCGCTGCATCTCGCCGCCGGAGACTTGGTGGGGCTTGTGGCCCCGCCGCGGGGTTAATTCAACTTCTTGAAGCCAGCGGATGGCTTCTTCCCGGGCCCGGGAATACGAGATACCCTGGAGCACCCGGGGCAGGGCCACGTTTTCTTCCAGGGTCAGCAGCGGCAGGAGGTTGAAGGACTGGAAGACCACGCCTACCCGGTCCCGGCGGAATTGGGTAAGTTCCTGGCCGGAGAGCCGGGCTAGATCCCGGCCGTCCACCACCACCCGGCCGGAGGTGGGAGGCTCCAGGCCGCCGATGATGTGCAGCAGGGTGCTTTTGCCGCAGCCGCTCTTGCCCCTGACGGCCAGGAATTCTCCGGCCGCGATGCTGAGGTTGATCAGCCTGAGGGCATGAATTTCTTCAGGGCCCCGGCGGTAGGTTTTGGTTACCTCCGCTATCTCGATCATTAATCTTCCCTGGTACTTAGAAAAAGTAATAAGTGATCAGTAATCAGTGATCAGTAAAAGATAAAAAAGAAAACCTGATTACCGGCCGCTGAGCTGTCTGAAAAGTTCTTAATCTGTGAATTTATTCTCTGTGCTCTCTGCGTCTGTGAGGTAAATTTCTCTTATTTATCACCGCAACTCTTCATGGGCCTCTGACCCACCGGTAAAACATGAAAAGTCTGGCGGGGCGGGCCTTCGTGCCGTGGGGCGGGCGTCCCCGCCCGCCGTCCTTTCGGGCGGCCAGGGACGCCCGCCCCACCAAGTTGGAACTTTTCAGGACAGTTGCTCATGAGCCATTGGCTCACCCATAAATTATGAAAAAACTGGTGGAGCGGGCCTCCGTGCCCGCCGTGCGTCCGGCGGCCAGGGACGGCCGCCCCACCGATTCATTGCTTTAATGTATGTTCTTGCGTCTTGCTTTGCGCCTTTGCGTCTTTGCGTGAGGCTTCTTTTCAAGACAGATAAACAATTTAAGTCCAAAATCTATCACCAATTACTGATCACTGATCACATATTACTTAATTACTGACCCCTGGCCCCTGACCCCTCGCATTATAACCGGGGATGCCCGGAAGTTAAAGTTCGGGCCGGGGCGAGCCGATGCATAAGACAAATATCAGGAACCAAGGGGCGGGGGGAGGGTCAAGAGCCCTCCCACGCCCACTGCGGATAAAGGAATGACCATCAATAACTTAAGCCCTGCTGAAGTAACCCGGTATGCCCGCCAGATGGCCCTCGAGGGCTGGGGCCGGGAGGCCCAGGAAAAGCTGAAATCCTCCCGGGTGCTCATCGCCGGGGCCGGGGGGCTGGCCTCTTCGGTGGCGCTTTATCTTCTCTCCACCGGCGTCGGGGCCATCCGCATGGTGGACCAGTCCCGGGTCACTCTTTCCGACTTGAATCATCAAATCCTTTACCGGGAGCGGGACTTGGGTAAGTCCAAGGCTGCGGTGGCCGAGCGTCGCCTTAAGGACCTGAATCCTTTTTCCCTGGTGGAAGGGCAGTCCAAAACCATCTCCGAACACAACATCTCCCGCCTGGCCGCCAACTGCAACCTGATCATCGACGCCATGAACAATGCGCCGGCCGGGTATCTGTTGAACCAGGCGGCGGTGAAATTCCGCCTGCCGTTGATCCATGCCTGGGTCTGGGAAATGGACGGCCGGATCACCACCTTCTGGCCGGGGCAGGGCCCCTGTCTGGCCTGCGCCTTTCCTGAGGCTTCCAACGGCCATAAACCCGCGCTCCTGGGTCCCATGCCCGGAGTCATGGGAGCGCTTCAGGCCCTGGAAGCCTTGCGCATCCTGGGCGGCATGGGTCCGGCCTTAATGGGCCGGCTCATGATATTTAAAGGCGATCAATTCAATTTCAGCGAAAAGCCGGTAAAGGCCAACCCCCATTGCCTGGTCTGCCGGCGTCTTTATCCCTAGTATAGGCCGGGGGACCGGTCTGACTGCTTCTATTGCCCCCCTTACAGTCCCGCCAAGGCCACAGTAATCCCCCATCTTCGGAATAACTTTACATATTATTTTGATTTTCTCCCGCCTAAACCCGTACTGTCTTTTCTTCCCATGAACGGCAAGCGGTTTAAACTTGATTTAAGGGAAACTGGAAGGACTGGAAGTTATTTCTGCGCCCTCTCATCCTTGGAGATAACATACGGAAATTTCATCAAATAATATTTGCCAGGAGTTTAAAGAGAATAAAAGCCCCTTTGTCTTTCCCCATCTGCGCCTGAGCCTGCCCCCAGTCCATGAGAGGAATCGTGCCGCGCACTTTAAGATTTCTCAAAAAATTTCACCTTTAATTAATTTTTTTTCTAAAGTTATTCCCTGCCATTCTCGAAAAGAGAGTTAAATGCTTAAAAACCCAGACAAGGAAGTTGAGCTGGATTACAAGGAGGTAAGGGGTCATGTCTCTGGTAATTAACCACAATTTAATGGCAATGAATGCGGCGAGAAGCTTAAGCTTCACTTACAGCCGCCTGGCCACTTCCGTGCAGCGCCTGTCTTCGGGCCTCAGGGTCAACAGCGCGCAGGACGACGCCGCCGGCCTGGCCGTCCGGGAAATGATGCGCACCGATATCCGGGTCATGAACCAGGGTGTCCGGAACGCCAATGACGCCATTTCCCTGATCCAGACCGCTGACGGCGCGTTTTCGGTTATCGACGAAAAACTGACCCGGATGAAGGAACTGGCCGAACAGGCCGCCACCGGCACCTACACCACGGCCCAGCGTCTGATCATGGACAGCGAATATCAGGCCATGGCCTCGGAGATCACCCGGATCGCCATGGCCACCGATTTCAACGGGGTCAAACTCCTGGACGGCAGCCTCTCCGGCACCAGCGTGAATCCCGGCGACGGCCAGCAGATGAAGATCCACTTCGGCACCGGCAACAGCTCCGCGGAAGATTATTATTACATCCGCATTGATGAGGCCACCGCTTCCGCCCTGGGAGTGGGGAACGGTGCGGGCACGGGCGCAGGGTCGACCATCAGCACCCAATCCGCGGCCCAGGCCGCCTTGGAGATAATCGACAGCGCGGTGGCCACCAAAGACACCATCCGGGCGAATCTGGGCGGCATCGCCAACCGCCTGGCCAACACCATCTCCAACCTGAGCATTCAGGCAGAAAACTTGCAGGCCGCGGAATCCCGGATTTCCGATGTGGACGTGGCCACGGAGATGACGGAGTTCACCCGGAACCAGATCTTGACCCAGGCTGCGGTAAGCATGCTGGCCCAGGCCAACACCCTCCCCCAATTGGCCTTGAAACTGATGGGTGGTTAATGCCGTGGATAGGCGCCAGAAGGGTCAATGAGGAGGCGAGCCATGCAAACAGATAAAGTATCGCGCAATTTGATGTTGACCATCGACCAGATCTCCCAACTCACCGGAGTGCGGAAGTCGACACTGCGTTACTGGGAAAAATCCTTCGACGATTTTCTCAAGCCGGCCCGGACCCAATCCAATCGCCGGGAGTATACTCTGGAAGACCTGGACGTGATCAAGGCTATCAAGAGGTTGTTGGAGGATGAACACCTCACCACCCAGGGCGTGCGCCTGAAGTTGGGGGAAATATCCGGCAACGGCAAGAAGCCCATGTCCCGGAGCAAGGCCCGGTTCGGGTGAGGCAGGGTTGCGAGTTGCGAGTTGCGGGTTGCGAGTAAAAATTACCCGTAACCCGCAACTCTTTCATCTCTGTGCTCTCTGTGCCTCTGTGGCAAGGTTTTTTATCTTCTCACATCCTCCGAATAACCCTCTCATCCAAGAGACGGGCCAGGTCCTCCTCCCCGGGGCTCCAACCCCAGGCCGACTGCCAGACCCGGGGGCTCTCCATGCAAAGATAGACGAAGGCCCCGGGCAGGGCCTCTTCCAGCCACTCCCGCATGCGGGCATACATCTCTATGCGCAGGTCCTTAAAATAGCGGAGTTTGCCGTCCGGGGCCCGCACCATCTCAGACGCGGCGATGCGGCTTAAGGGAAAGCGCCGGTGCAGCAACTGCCGCATGGGAGGCAGAAAACGCAAGCCCCCCAAACTGATCCAGGCCACGGCCCCTGGCGGAACTGCCGCGCCCAATCGCTCCACCGTGCGCCGGTAGGCGTCTTCCCACCCGCGGAAATAGATCAGGGGATCGAAATGGAAAGCCAGCCGGAAACCTGCGGCCGCGGCCTGGGCCGCGGCCTGAAGGCGGGCCTCCAGAGGAGCCGTGCCCCGTTCTTCGGAACGGATGATTTCCGGCGGATTGAGGGACCAGGCAAAGACCACCTGGGGATTGGGACCCAGGGAGAGCAAGGGCTCCAGGCGGCGCCACTTGCTTTTGATCTCCAGCACGGCCCGGGGCCTGGAGGCAAAGAATGGAATCAGCCGGGCGTTGAGACCGGTTAATTCATCCAGGGCCAGGCTGTCCCCGAACTCCCCGGTGCCCAGGCGCCAGGACTTTTCCGGGTCCGCGGCCAGGCGGGCGTCGATCTCCGCCAGCAAGTCCTCGATATTGACAAACAGGGTGATGGCCGGAATATTCAGATAACCCTGGAGCACGCAGTAGGTGCAGTCCAAAGGGCAGTTCAGCCCCACCTGCAAGACCTGGTAGCCGCAGCAGATATAGTCCCTGGTCCCCGGACAGGGCCGCCAGAACGGGCCTTTTTGGACGGCCAGCAGCAGGGTGGATTTGGCCTCCTCCACGAGCGCGGCCTGCATGCCTTCCCGGGGCCGGAGCGCGTCCCGGTGGGGGATGACCTCTACGGGGACCCCGGGAAGCCGCGCCAGGACGCGGCGGGTCAGGCCGTAATCTACAGCCCCGGCTTCCAGGAAGATGCGTTTGATGCGAGAGGTGGTCATGTTTCAAATACTTAACCGCAGAGGTACAGAGGACACAGAGATTCACGGAGGAAAAGGTTTTTGGTTTGGCGCAATGCGCCAAACCAAAATTATTATCTCTGTGAAACTCTGTGCTCTCTGTGTCTCTGTGGTTAATGTCTTTTTAAAAGTCCACGTACGCTCCCCGCTTCAGGCTGCGGAGGTGGCAGTTGTCGTTGACGGACATGATGTGCCAAACGTCCCCCACCAGGTGGAAGCGGTTGATGGCCGTGGTATCCTGGCCGATGCGCCAGAAGTGGGAATTATCCAGGCCGATGAAGCGGGCGATGAGGACCTTGTTCACCGCGCGGTGGGCCGCGAGCAGCACCGTCCGGCCGGGATGGCGCTTAACCACCTCCTCCACTGCGGCCCAAGCCCGCTGCTCCACCTCCTCCAGGGTCTCCCCCCGGGGGAAGCGCACCGTGTGGGGCGCGGTCTCCCATTGGCGGTAGAGGTCGGCATAGACCTTTTTCACCTCGGTCAAGGGCAGACTCTGCCATTCCCCGTAATTGATGTCCCCCAGGCCCGGCAGGTCCTGCACCTGGAGTTTATGGTGGCGGCAGATGGCGGCCGCGGTATCCCGGGCCCGGGACAAAGGAGAACTATAAGCCGCGTGGATGGTCTCCTTTTGCAGCCACTCCCCGGCCAACTCGGCTTCCTCCCGGCCGGTGTCGTTTAAGGGGATATCCACCGTGCCCCGGAAGATCTTGTCTTTGTTCCAGGGAGTTTCGCCGTGGCGTACGAGGATGATGCGGGTCATGGTTTTCCTCCAACTTTAGGAAAATTCATCTGACTGGAAGGGCCGGATCAGGTCAGGGCAAATTCCCTACCGCGATAGTCTACCATAAACCCTTGAGTTTTTGTTATCATTGGAGGCCGGGGGAAAAAAATGGATGGTTTTCTAGTCGCGGCCATGGCCGCGGTCCTGTTGCTGATCGGTGTTTTACTCATAGTCGGGAGCCGGGCCCTGGAGCGGGCAAAATCCAAACTCGACTTAGATAGTCCCGGTCCCTGGCCCGCCGCGGCCCTCATCGTGCCGGTGGCCGGAGCCGCGTCGAATCTCGCGGCCAACCTGCGCTCCCTGCTCACCCAGGATTACCCGGATTACCAGGTAATTTTTGTGACCCGGGACCAATCCGACCTGGCCACCCGGGCGATCGCCGCCCTGATTCCGGAGCATCCCCGTTCCCGGCTGATCCTGAGCGGCCCCGCGTCGCAGTGCGGCCAGAAGAACCACAACCTGCTGGCCGGGGTGCAGGCCGCGGGGGAAGAGCCGGAGATTCTGGTATTCTGCGACAGCACCCGCCTGGCCCACTCCAACTGGCTCAAGGGTTTGGTATTGCCTCTGGTGAAAGGAGAGGCCCCGGTGGTCAGCGGCTACCACCACGTCCTGCCGCAAGACGGGAGCTTCGCCGCCTGGGGCCGGGCCGTCACCGTGTCGTTCCTGTTCCTCACCAAGGGCATTGCCCGGTGCAACCAGCCCTGGGGCGGGGCCACGGCCATCTCGCGGCGGCTCTTCGAGGACCTGGGGGTGCGGGACCTCTGGGCGCACAACGTGGTGGACGACGTCTCCCTGGCGATGCTGCTCCAGGAAAAGGGCCTACGGGTGGTCCTGGCCTCGGGGGAGAGCCTGATGACCCCCATCTCCGGGGATACCCTGGCCACCTGGGGCGACTGGGCCATCCGCCAGTGGATCTACCTGAAGTTTTGCTTGCCCGGGTCCTGGCTGGCCTTGGGTCTATTTTTTTACTTGCTGTCGGGATTGGTGCTCTGGGCCGGGGTGCGGATAGCCGCGGCTGCCGTGAGTTCCGCGCCCATTTCCGCCTGGCCCGAGGCCGCGTTTCTGGGGGCCCTCACCGGCATGGCCATCTCCCTGAAAGACCTGCACCCCCAACCCCCGCGGCTCCGCACCTGGCTGCCGGCGTTTTACGCGGCCATCTTCATGGGGGCCTGGTGCCACCTGTGCAACTGGCCCATGGGGGAGATTCACTGGCGGGGGATTTCCTACCGCGTCGGCTGGAAGGGGAGGGTTTTGGGGATAAGTAATAAGTGATAAGTGATCAGTGATCAGTCATCAGTGATCAGTGATCAGTGATCAGTGAGACACCAGGCGATAACCTACCGAACTTATTACTATTTATTTTTTACTGGCCACCGGCCACTGACCACTTCTCTGCGTCCTCCGCGTCTCTGCGGTGAATTATCTTTCTTTCCACCAGCGCCAGGACAGGGCGAAGAAGGGAACCAGGGCCAGGAGTTCGGCCAGGTTCCGGGGCAGCAGGGATTTGGTGAGGAAATAAGCCAGGAAGCCGGCCAGCGCCGCTCCCAGCAATTGGATAAAAGGTTTCCGGGGGATCAGGTTCAGCTTCCATTGGCAATAGGAGACGGTCATGGAGGTCACCGCTACCTTGGTAATGACAATGGACAGGGCCGCGCCCAGCAGCGGCTGCCAGGGGACCAGGAGGCCGCAGGCCAGGAGGTTGATCCCCAGGCCGCTGAGATAAAAGACCAGGAGCAACTTCTCCCGGCGCATGCTGACCATCAGCAGGGCCGCGAGATTGTGGAGAAAGCCGCAGACGATAGTGGCCACCAGGATTTTCTGGAGCCAGACCGCGTCTTGATAGTGAGAGCCGTAGATCAGCATAATCAGGCGGTCGCTTTCCACGGCCAGAAAGAACATCAAGGGCAGGGCCGCGGCCAGGAGCCAGGCCGCGGTTTTCTGCGCCAGGCTGGAGACCTGGGCGGTATCTTTATCTTCCTTCCAGAGCTTCACGAACACGGGGAAGAGGACGCTCTGCAGCAGCAGGCCGGAGACCACTCCGGAGACGCCGTCCACGGTCTGGTTGGTGACGCTGTATTGGGCCACCCCGTCGGCCCCGCCGTAGCGTTGCAGGAAAAAGAGATTGGCCTTGTTGTAGACGATGGCCGCAATCTCGATGAGGGCAAAGATCAGGCCCCGTTGGGTAATGGCCCACACACCCTTCAAAGAGGGCCGCTGCAGGGGGATGCGGCGGAGGATGAGATACGCGCCTGCAGCCAGAAAGACCAGGGTTTCGATGATCTTAAACAGGGCAACGACCTGGGCCGAGGCTCCCAGGAGCAGGGTCAGCAGACCGTAACCCAGGCCCACGCCCGCGCCCAGGGCCTTGATCCTCCCTTCCAGGTCCTGGCGGCCCTCCACCTGGAAAGCCACGAAGAAGGTGGAAGCCAGGGCCTCCAGGGCCACCCCCATGCCGATGGCCAGCATCACCAGCTGCAAGTCCCGGCTGTATCCCTGCCACTGGAAGAAGGCCAGGCTGCCCGCCAATGCTCCCACCAGCAGGACGCTTTTGATCAGCATGACTTGCGACAGAACCGTGCCCGGATGCCGGTCTTTATCGGTGAGCAGGGAAACCAGGGGCAGGTTGAGGCCGAACTCCCCCACCAGCACGAGAATGGCGCCTAAGCTGATGGCCAGCATGAATTCGCCGTAGGTGGCGGCGCTTTTGCGGGCCAGGAGGATGAAAAAAACGGTGACCAACGCCTCTCTGATCCAGCGCGCGCTCAAGAGATAGGCGAACTTGCGCAGGATGCGGTGGGAGGGTGTCCCGGATGAGGGGGTGGGTTGGTTGGCAGTGGCTGGCATTACGAAACAGTTTTTAGTTTTAAGTTTTTAGTTTTTAGTAAAAAATCCAGATTAGAGGCTGGCGGCGGAAAATATTTTTCCCAAATCTCATATATACTAGATGGTTTTGATCTGACCAAGGAAAAGTTCAGTATGAAAGGGGCTGGAGAAGTGTGGGGGGAGGGGTGAATCTTTGCTCCTTTAACGAAAAACTAAAAACTAAAAACTGTATCACATCACTCCTGCCGCAGGGCCAGACACAGCCCGTCCTGCTCCGGGGAATGCAGGGGCAGAAAGCTAAAGAGCTGCACCACCCGCCAGCCGCCCTGGGTGAAGATTTCCCGGTTGAAGTCCGCGGCCCCGGCAAAGCCCACGTTATCGGCGGCGAGCAGCCCGCCGGCCTTGAGCAGGCGGCGGCAGTGGGCCAGGGCTGGGAGATAGCTTTCTTTATCAATGTCCAGGAAAATCAGGTCAAAGGTCTCAGTCATGTCCGCCATCAGCTCCAGGGCCTGGCCGCGGCGCACCTCAATTTGATCCGCCAGCCCGGCCCGGGTAAAATTGGCCTCAGCCCGCCGGGCCATGTCTTCGCTCATTTCCAGGGTAATGACCCTGCCTCCCGGGGGCAAAGCCCGGGCCAGGTAGATGGCGGAATAGCCGGAGGCCGTGCCCAGCTCCAGGATGTTTTTGGCCCCGGCCAGCCGGGCTAGGATATATAAAAGTTCTCCCACCACCGGGCCGACGATGGGGATGGCTTCCCGGGTTGCTTCCTCTTCCAGCTCCAGGAGCAGCCCGTCCCGGGGAGGGATGAAGCCCCGGAAGTAATTTTCCAGGTTAGGGATCATCATGAACATTAGGCTCCTAATTTTCACCACAAAGACACGAAGGCAAAAAGAATCACAAAGAAATAATTTGTTACTTTGGCGCTAAGCGCCAAAAGTAACAGATTATACTTGGTGTAACTTTGTGTCTTTGTGCCTTGGTGGTGAATCTTTCTCTTTTTACGCCGAAATCCTTTGCAGCAGACTGGCCTTGAGGCGGTCTCGCCCGCCCCGGTAATCCGCACAGGCTGGAAAGCCTGTGCTGGCAGTCCATGGCCAGGGCCTTGGCGGTATCGGCGCCGTTTCCGGGGCTGTTATGGGTTTTTGTCCTGTAATAAAAGATTAATTGCGGGTGTGGTCTTGGGCGCGATGGGTGCGCCGTAAGAGTACTTCCACATTTCGTCCAGAAACTGGCCGCTTCTTTGCCCGCCAAACATGAGGATGTAGCCTGCCGCTTGGGAGGCGGAAATCATGGATTCGGAAGAGCCGGCGGGAACACCCACGGCTGCGGCCTGGCTTTGCACGGGACCGTCAGCTTTTTTCACCCATTGATTGGAGACAATGTCGTACTCCCAGGTGTCGCCCCGCTCTCCTGTCTGGCCCCGGCCGCCTTCGATAGTTATTTTGTCGGCGTTGAGGGCGGCAATGGCGTTTGTTCGTCCGGCGGGAATACTTGACTGGGGGGTGATTTTCTTCCATTCCTTGGTAGCATAATCATAGGACAACAGATGATCATACACAAGCTGTCCGTTGTCTCCGCCGTAAACATACATTTCGGTGCCGCTCGTCCCGGCCCAGTGGCCCTGGGACGCATAATCGGAATCTCCCTCACGTTTCCATGTAAAAGTTTTCAGATCGAAGCTATAAAGGTCGCTGTACACGTTGTTATACCGGTCTTTGCCGCCATACATGTAGGCCGTGTCTCCGGCGACGGCGACGCTAGAATTGCTCTTTGGGACCGGCAACTCACCTTTGGGGTTCACTTCCTGCCAAATTTTCAAGACAGTGTCATATGCCCAGATATCGCCCAAGGGTACTCCCTGGGCATCCGCGCCGAAGAAGATGAACATCTTTTCTCCATAGGCAACGGCCGCATGGTCTTTGCGAGCTTTGGGCAGTGCACCATTGGGATTTAACTGTTTCCATTCATCGGACTCCTGCTCAAGATACCACAAATCATTCACCAAAACGGCTTTAGCCGCCACCCCGCCGGTCTCACCCGCATTCCCATCCCCCCCGAACAGGTAGGCCTGCCCGCCGATGAGAACCATGCTATGGCCGGCGCGGGCCCCGGGAACCGCGCCCGGCGGTGTCACGGGCTCCCACGCATCCGCCCGCAGCGGCTCCGCCAGGCAAAGGATGGCAGGCAGCATGACCAGAACTAGCAACAAAGACCGATGGTTGGACACCATGAATGCCGCTAATCTTTGCATCTACCGCCCTCCTTCGGTTTTTCGGGGGAATGAGAAGGTTTTCAGTCTTTTTCCCAGCGGGGGAAAACCGCCGGGCCGAATTGCACGATGGAGGGGTTAAATAATGAATGGGTTCAGGTTTCGCGCCTCTTGCCAAACCGCTTGATCCGGTCATCCTGGGGCGGCGTTAAGTGTAGGTGTTGGAAATAACTGGAATCTTCGCGGCGCCCGGAATGACGTTTGCTGCCAAGGGAAGTTTAACTAGGCACTATGCTATTTAGAAGCGATGGGGAAGTCAAGAATATTTTCCGCCTGCCCGGAAATCCGGGGTTAGGAGGTTGGTGTGGAGGATAACATAAATACTTCACCGCAGAGGCGCAGAGTTCGCAGAGAATCACAGAGGAAAAGATTATGGTTTGGCCCAAAGCGCCAAACCATAATTATTGTCTCTGCGTCCTCTGCGTCTCTGCGGTAAATATTTTTAAGCGGAAATCCGTTGCAGCAAACTGGCCTTGATGCGGTCGAATTCCTCGGGGCTGATGACGCCGTCATCCCGGAGGCGGATGAATTCCTGGAGCTCTTCCCGGAGGCGCTCCGGGGGCAGGGGCAGTGGCTCCTCCAGGGGCGTCACCAGATGCTCGGGAGCCGCCAGGGCCAGGGGCGGCGCGGCCAGGGCCGCGGGGATGGCCTCCATGCCCCCTTGCTGCCCCCGGTAGCGGAGGGTGACCACGCCGCTCAACAGGGAAACTTCCACGTCCTGGCCGCTTTTGGCCGCTTCCTGCATGATGTCCTGGAGGTTGGATGCCTGGGCGGCCATTTTGGCCTTGAAGCTGTTCCAGTGGCGCACGAGCCTCCAGACGGCAAAGCTTAAGAGGGCGGCGAAGCCGGCGAAGATCCAGACGCTGAAGCCCAGGACCCCGGTAAGCCACACCAGGGCGATGATGAGGACGAAGGGCACGGCGATCAGGAAGGCCAGCAGGCTGTAAAACTGCGTCAGATTGCCCCAGGTGGAGACTGCCGGGTCGGCAGGGGCGGGTTTGAATTTGGAGAAGAATTTACCCATATGAATACCAGTTTTTAGTTTTCAGTTTTTAGTACGGGAGCCACTTCTTTGCCAAGGTTTTCTTGCAGGCTCATCCGGCTTTTTACCTTATCGATAATTATAACTAAAAACCAAAAACCAAAAACTAAAAACTGCCTTATAACGCGTTAAAGAAAGCCCGGTAGGCCTTAAAAGTCATGTACAGGTCGGCCTTGGAGGCCACCTCGAAAGGCGAGTGCATGGAGAGCAGCGGCGTGCCGCAATCGATGATCTCCAGGCCGTGGATGGCCAGGTACTTGGCGATGGTGCCGCCGCCCCCCTCATCCACCTTGCCCAACTGCCCGGCCTGCCAGACCACGCCGTATTCCTGGAAGATTTTCCTGATCCAGGCCACGTATTCGGCGTTGCTGTCATTGGTGTTGTACTTGCCGCCGCTGCCGCCGTATTTGTGGAAGGCCACGCCGTAGCCCATTTTGGCGGCATTCCGTTTTTCGTGGACTTCCGGGTAGTCCGGGTCCAGGGCGCCGGTGACGTCCCCGGAGATGGCCTTGGAGGCCATGAGGACCCGGCGCCGGGCCTGGGGGTTTTCTCCGGCCCGCTCCAGCAGGGTCTCCACGATCTCCTCCAGCAGGCAGCTTTTGGCTGCGGTGTTGCCGTCGGAGCCCACCTCCTCCTTGTCATAAAAGAGCGCCAGGGAGGTGTATTCCGGGGCTTCGGTCTCCAGGACGGCGGCCAGGGCCGCGTACGAGCAGGAGCGGTCGTCCTGGCCGTAGCCGCCCACCAGGCTGCGGTCCCAACCCAGGTCCCGGGCCGGACCGGCCGGCACCACCTCCAGTTCGGCGCTGATGAAATCCTCTTCCCGGATGCCGTATTTTTCCTCAAGGTGATTGAGGAGGTAGAGCTTGAAGCGGTCCTTGGTCTCCTTATCACCGAGGGGGAGGGAGCCCACCAGGACGTTGAGCTTTTCTCCTTCGAAGGCGTCGGACACCTTTTTGTCCATCTGGGACTTCCGGGCCAGATGGGGCAGGAGGTCGCAGACGGTGAAGACCGGGTCCCCCGGGTTTTCACCCACGACCAGCTCGACCCGGGAGCCGTCGGCCTTAAGCACCACGCCGTGGATGGCCAGGGGCCGGGCCAGCCACTGGTATTTCTTGATGCCCCCGTAATAATGGGTTTTGAGAAAAGCCAGGTCCGTGTCTTCATAAACCGGATACTGCTTCAGGTCCAGGCGGGGGGAATCGATATGGGTGCCCACGAGGCGTAGCCCCGCGGTCAGGGGGCGGCGGCCCTGGACCACCAGGACAATGGTTTTCCCTTTATAATTATAATAGCTTTTGGGGCCGGGAGCATTGGCTGCCAGGTCCACGAAACCCCGGGCTTTAGCCTGGCGCTCGATCTCGGCCACCGCCTCCCGCTCGGTCTTGGCCCGGTCCAAAAAGGTTTTGTATTCTTCCCCATAAGCAGTTATAGCCTCACGCAGGGCCGGGTTCGCCTGGTCCCACACCAGGGTGGGGGAGATCATGAGGCGTTCGCGCAATTCTTTCAATTCGTTTTTTTCCGAGGCTTCCATTATTTCCACCTCCCCTTTCCGAGGACCGTGATTTTTTGTAGAAATGAAGATTGGATGGTGGCAAAGGTCAGGCGATGGGGAAAAAGGGGAAGAGGGGAAAAGGGTTAGCTGAAAATAATTCAAGAGTTATGCGAAAACCCTTTTTCCCTTTTCGCCTTTTTCCCTTTTCCCCCAATAATACCCGCCATTATTAAATAACATGAATTACTTTACCAGACAACCTGAGAGCAGCAAATAACCCTGCTTCTATCAGGACTTTGCTTGACTTAGGCCCGAAAAGTTAATAAATTTAAGGTTGTATTTAATTATTCGCGAGAGTGGCGGAATCAGGCAGACGCACTGGATTTAGGTTCCAGCGGGCGACCGTGGGGGTTCGAGTCCCCCCTCTCGCACCAGAAGCCGGGCCAAACAAACAGGGGGAGTGTTCCCGCCTGCCAATAATCATAATCAAAAGAGACTGGAAAGAGACTGGAAAATGACGCAAAGCGCAGCAAAGGTGGAAGTGGAAAATCTGAGCGCAGTCACGCGCAAGCTGAAGATCGAGGTGCCCGCAGGCGAGGTCGCCCAGGCGGTGGACCGGGCCTACCAAAAGCTGGGAAAACAGGCCAAGGTGAAAGGATTCCGGCCCGGGAAGGTGCCCCGCTCCGTATTGGAACTCTATTATCGCAAACAGGTGGAGCAAGAGGTCTCCGAGGAGCTGATGCGCCGTTCCCTGGGGGAGGCCCTGAAAGAAAAATCGCTCGAGCCCGTGAACCTCAATTGGCCGGAGAGCATGCCCCCGGTGGTCCCGGGGGAGGACTTCCGCTTCAGCGTGGAGATGGAAGTGCCGCCGGAGTTTGAGGCGGAAAATTATACCGGATTGACCCTGGAGGCCCCCCCGGAAGAGGATATCGAACCTGTGGTGGAGAAGAGGCTGGACGAAATTCGGGAGAACAACGCCATCCTCCGGCCCCTGGACGCCCCCCGGCCCGTTGCGGAAGGGGATTACGTCGCCCTGGATTACCAGGGATATTTCCAAGGCAAGCCCATACCCACGTCCAAACAGGAGAATATGCTGCTGGAAGCGGGCGCGGGCCGCTTTAACCCGGATTTTGAAAAACAACTATATGGCCTGGTCCCGGGCGCGGAGACCCGCTTTACCGTGGACCTGCCCCCGGATTTTTACGACCCCCTGCAAGCCGGCAAGACGGTGGACTTCGAAGTTAAGATCCAGGGCATTAAAGAGAAAGTGGTGCCGGACCTGGATGACACCTTTGCCCAGAGCCTGGGGGGTAATTTTCAGACTTTGGCCGACTTGCGTGAGGCCGTCCGAGAGGATATTATTAAAGGTAAGGAAAGGGAGCGCCGCAGCCGTCTGGAGAATCAAGCCCTGGACCAGCTGCTGGCGGCCCACGACTTCGAAGTGCCGCCAAGCATGGTCAGGCAGGAACAGGAAGCCATGCTCCGGGAGCAGTTCCAGCAGTTGATACAGCACGGCGTCAACCTGGAGGGCCTGAATCAGGAAAAGTTGCTGGAAAGCGTGCGGCCCGGCGCGGAACGGCGGGTGCGGATGAACCTGCTGCTGGCGCGTATCGCCGCGAAGGAAGGCATCACCATCGACGATGTCGAACTGGAAGAAGGCTTGCAGCGGGTGGCCGACAGCACCGGCCGGGAAAAGGCCCAGGTGCGGCAGCTTTATCAGGAGCGGGGGCTCTTCGAAGTATTACGGCGGCAACTGCAGGATGAAAAGGCCATGAAGTTCGTGTTGGACCATGCTGAGACAGTTACGGCCGCATCGACCGAGGCCGAGGAGAATACATAACCATGCCGTTGATTCCCATGGTGGTGGAGCAGAGCAGCCGGGGCGAACGGGCTTATGACATCTATTCCCGCTTGCTGAAGGAGCGGATCATCTTTTTAGGCACGGCCATCAATGACGAGGTGGCCAACCTGGTCATCGCCCAGATGCTGTTTCTGGAGGCGGAAGATCCGGATCGGGAGATCCATCTGTATATCAATTCCCCCGGCGGGATAGTGACCGCTGGTCTTGGGATTTATGACACCATGCAGTTCATCAAGCCGCCGGTGACCACCCTGTGCATGGGCCAGGCGGCCAGTATGGCGGCCTTGCTGCTGGGTGCGGGCGCGCCCGGCAAACGCTCCAGCCTGCCCCATGCCCGGATCTTGATCCACCAACCCATGGGGGGCTTCCAGGGCCAGGCCACGGACGTGGATATTCAGGCCCGGGAGATCTTAAGGCTCCGGGAAGAGTTGAACGAGATCATGTCCCGGCACACGGGGCAACCCATGGAGCGGATTCAGCAGGATACGGAAAGAGATTTTTTTATGTCCGGCGACCAGGCCAAGGAATACGGACTGGTGGATGAAGTGATAACGCAGCGGGAAGTGGGCAAACGCCCGCTGGCCCCGGCTTAAAAGGGATATTTTTATCCCTTCATGAAACCGCCCGGGGGTGCCGATATAAAAAACGGGACCCGAAGGTTGGGGTAGGAAAAGTAAAAACCAGACCCTTGAACCCGGGTTTGGGGAGGATATGGATATGAGTAAACGGGGGACCGACAAGAGCACCGACCTTTTGTGTTCCTTCTGCGGAAAGAGCCAAAGCGAGGTGAAGAAACTGATCGCCGGCCCTGGCGTCTATATCTGCGATGAGTGCATAGAACTGTGCAACGACATCATCGCCGAGGAATATGAAAAAGACGAAGCCAAACATGCCCGCCTGGCGATTCCTGAGCCGTCGGGCATCAAGAAGCAGATAGACGAGTACGTCATCGGCCAGGAACGGGCCAAGAAGATCCTGTCCGTGGCCGTATACAACCACTATAAACGCATAAACTCCGGGGTGGAGCTGAACGGGGTGGAGCTCCAGAAGAGCAACATCCTCCTGGTAGGCCCCACGGGCTCCGGCAAAACCCTGTTGGCCCAGACCTTAGCCCGGATTCTGAACGTGCCCTTCACCATCGCCGACGCCACCACCCTCACCGAGGCGGGGTACGTGGGCGAGGACGTGGAAAACATCATCCTGAATTTGCTCCAGGCCGCGGATTACGACGTGGAAAAGGCCTCCCGGGGCATCGTTTACATCGACGAAGTGGACAAGATCGCGCGCAAGACCGACAGCCCCTCCATCACCCGGGACGTCTCCGGGGAGGGGGTGCAGCAGGCCTTGCTTAAGATCATCGAGGGCACCATGGCCTCGGTGCCGCCTAAAGGCGGCCGCAAGCACCCGCAGCAGGAGTTCATCAAGGTGGACACCACCAACATCCTGTTCATCTGCGGCGGCGCGTTCAACGGCCTGGAGGACATCATCGGCGCCCGGGTGGGCCGCAAGGCCATGGGCTTCGGGGCCGACATCCAGAGCCGCCACCAGCGGCCCCTGGGGGAGGTTCTGTCCCAGGTGCAGCCGCCGGATCTCCTGAAATTCGGGCTCATCCCCGAGTTCGTGGGCCGGCTGCCGGTGATCGCCACCCTGGACGAGTTGGACGAAGCCGCGTTGATGCGCATCCTCAAAGAACCGAAAAACGCCCTGGTGAAGCAATACCAGAAGCTCCTGGAGATGGACCGGGTGATTTTGAATTTCACGGACGACGCATTGGTGGCCGTGGCCAAGGAAGCCATGAAACGCAAATCCGGGGCCCGGGGGCTGAGAGCCATCCTGGAGCGGGCCATGCTGGATTTGATGTACGATCTGCCGTCCCAGAAGAACGTTCAGGAATGTCTGATTAACGAAGATTTCATCATCAAACACGCCGCGCCCATTTTGACTTACGAGCCCAAGGAAGAAGAAGTAGCGTGGGATACGCCAGGGAGGGTGGTGCAGCAATGATCTTTCGGTTAAACAGATCGCGGCAGTCTGGGGAAGGGGACAGAAAAAATTTGATCACGGTGCCCATGTTGCCTCTCCGGGACATTGTGGTCTTCCCCCATATGGTGGTGCCCCTGTTCATCGGCCGGGAACGGTCCATCTCCGCCTTGGAATTCGCCATGGGCCAGGAAAAGTACATCCTCCTGTGTACCCAGAAAGACCCCAGGCGGGATGAACCCCGGGAAGCGGATATCTTCCGGGTGGGAACCCTGGCCGCGATCCTGCAGCTTCTGCGTCTGCCCGACGGCACGGTGAAAGTGCTCATCGAAGGCAAGGACCGGGCCCAGATCAAACAATACCTGGCCAATCCCCATTTCTTCCAGGTGGAGGCCGAGGAACTTGCCGACACCTGGTCTCACAATCCCGAAATCGAGGCCATGCGGCGGGCCACCATCGTCAGCTTCGAGACCTATGCCAAGCTGAACAAAAAGGTGCCTCAGGAAGTGGTGCAGACCGTGGCCGGACTGGAAGACCCGGGCCGGCTGTCGGATACCGTGGCCGGGCACCTGGCCGTAAAGACCGAGGAAAAACAAGGCTTGCTGGAAACCCAGGACGCCGGCCGCCGCCTGGAAAAGGTGCTCAGCCTGGTGAACCGGGAAAATGAAATCCTCCAGATCGAAACCCGCATCAAAAACCGGGTCAAGAAGCAGATGGAAAAGACCCAGCGTGAGTACTACCTGAATGAACAGATGCGGGCCATCCAGAAGGAGATGGGGGAGAAGGAGGATTTCAAGGGCGAAGTCCAGGAGCTGGAGCGCCGCATCCGCAAAAAGAAGATGAGCGCCGAGGCCCAGGCCAAGGTCAAGCATGAGTTGAAGAAACTCAAGCTCATGAGCCCCATGTCCGCGGAAGCCACGGTGGTGAGGAACTACATCGACTGGCTCCTGTCTCTGCCCTGGTACGAGAAGACCCGGGACAAGCACGACCTGGATGAGGCGGAACGCATCCTCCACGAAGACCATTACGGCCTGGAGAAGCCCAAGGAGCGCATTCTGGAGCATCTGGCGGTCCAGAGCCTGGTGAAGAAGATGAAAGGCCCCATCCTCTGCCTGGTGGGACCCCCGGGGGTGGGCAAGACCTCCCTGGCCAAGTCCGTGGCCCGGGCCCTGGGACGGAATTTCGTGCGCCTCTCTTTGGGCGGCGTGCGGGACGAAGCCGAGATCCGGGGCCACCGCCGCACTTACATCGGCGCTCTTCCGGGCAAGATTATCCAATCGCTGAAAAAGGCCAAGAGCGGCAATCCGGTATTCTGCCTGGATGAAGTGGACAAGATGAGCACGGATTTCCGGGGCGACCCCTCCGCGGCGCTGCTGGAGGTCTTGGACCCGGAACAGAACTTCGCGTTTAACGACCACTACCTGGACGTGGACTACGACCTGTCCGAGGTGATGTTCATCACCACCGCCAACAACCTTTACTCCATCCCCGCGCCCTTGCAGGACCGCATGGAAATCATCCGGCTGCCGGGCTACACGGAAGTGGAAAAACTCCTCATCGCCCAGCAGTTCCTGATTCCCAAACAGTGTACGGC
Source organism: Deltaproteobacteria bacterium (assembly GCA_003599195.1). GTDB lineage: Bacteria > Desulfobacterota > Desulfobaccia > Desulfobaccales > 0-14-0-80-60-11 > SURF-52. The sequence goes on from QZIZ01000145.1 coordinate 57,466, forward strand.
AAACGGCTTGAGCCAAGAAAACATCTCCTTCTCCGAGAACTCCGTCCTGTCCATTATCCGGCAATATACCCGGGAGGCGGGCGTGAGAAACCTGGAGCGGGAAATCGCGTCCATCACCCGCAAGGTGGCCCGGGAAGTGGCGGCCAAAGGCAAGGATCACCACGTCAAGGTGTCCAGCCAGGCGGTGCCCAAGTACCTGGGCGTGCCCCGCTTCCGCTTCGGCCGCACCGAAGAGGCCGACGAAGTGGGCCTGACCACGGGGTTGGCCTGGACCGAGTTCGGAGGTGAACTCCTGCAGACGGAAGTGGTGGTGCTGCCCGGCCGGGGCAAGCTGATGATCACCGGGAAATTGGGGGAAGTGATGCAGGAATCGGCCCAGGCCGCGCTCAGTTACGTGCGCTCCAAGGCCGAGTCCCTGGGACTCTCCCCTGACTTCTACCGCAAGATCGACATCCACGTGCACGTGCCGGAAGGCGCGATTCCCAAAGACGGACCGTCCGCAGGCATCACCATCGCCACCAGCATCGTCTCCGCGCTGCTCAAAATTGCGGTCAAGCGAGACGTGGCCATGACCGGGGAAATCACGCTGCGGGGCCGGGTGCTGCCCATCGGCGGGCTCAAGGAAAAAGTCATCGCCGCCCACCGCCACCAGATCAAGACGGTGCTTATCCCCCGGGACAACGCCAAGGATATCAAGGAAATCCCGGCCCGTATCCTCAAGTCCGTGGAGCTCACCCCGGTGGACCACATGGACGAGGTTCTGAAACTGGCCCTCGCGGTGGAAGACCCCGAAACCCTGTTCAAGGCCCCGTTGCCGCCGGCGCCGCCGGAACCGGCCTTTATCCCTGCGGCAGAAGGCCCGACCACGGAGATTCGGCCGCACTAGAAAAAATCTCTCGCAAAGACGCAAAGACGCAAAGAAAAAGATTAACCACAGAAGCACAGAGGACACAGAGTTTCACAGAGAAAAGATTTTTGGTTTGGCGCACAGCGCCAGACCAAAATTATTAACTCTGTGTATCTCTGCGCTCTCTGCGTCTCTGCGGTAAAATTTTTTTTTGGGTCTTTGCGTGAGAATAAAAAAGCCCCGCAGCAGCGCTCACTTTCCCCCTTGACAGCGGGGCCGCTATAAGCGAATATAACCGGGGCGGGCGGATAGCTCAGCTGGGAGAGCATCGGCCTTACAAGCCGGGGGTCACAGGTTCGAGCCCTGTTCCGCCTACCAGTTTTTAGTTCAAAGTTCAAGGTTCAAAGTTCAAAGTTGCTGCACGGGTCAAGGTTTCAAAGTATTGCTAATTTCTGGCGGGGGTTCCCCCTTAACTTTGAACTTTGAACTCGGAACTTTGAACTCATAATCGGGGGCGTAGTTCAGTTGGTTAGAACGCCGGCCTGTCACGCCGGAGGTCGCGAGTTCGAGTCTCGTCGTCCCCGCCAAGGAAATTAAA
>QZIZ01000158.1 GCA_003599195.1 Deltaproteobacteria bacterium
GTCCAGATTTTTTGAGAATTTGTCCGCCATAAGGGTACCGAATCGTCTTCAAAGAGGACGACGTAGCTTAATGCAATGGTTTTTCAACAGCCTGCTAGGGCCTCAAGCCCCCCCTTGTGCAATGGCGGAAAATCTCTTGCAGTTAAAAAATGCAGGTCTTCGGGGAATGAATCAAAGGTGATGATCTTACTAAGGCGCTCTTGCAGCCGGCGCTCTGAATCTTCAAGGGCGAGATATAGGACGCCGCCCCGGTCAACCTGAATCTTTCCCAGGGCCACGCTGCCACTTGCCACGGCCACGGCCACGTTAAGGGCAAGCCAGGACTTCCCCGCCTTGGGCTTCCCTGCCAGGATGATTAACCCCTCTGGAAACAAATCAGGTATAGCCCACCGCGGGGGAGCAAAGGTTTTAGCCGCAAGGTCTTTAGCCGTAATGGGATTCAAGGCCGGTTTGGTGGGGGCCGCCGTCTGGGGTCCGGGCCGTGGGTCTTCTTGGGCCGGCACCACCTTGGGGGAAGCGGTCTGCCTAAGGGTGTAAAACTCGGTTGCCCTGGCAACGGCTTTATGGATTTCCAAGTTTCCCCAAGTGCTTCCTGTCTGTGGCCTATCCCACTTCTTACGCATAAGCCCGGATTGCCGGAAAAGCCGGTCAACACGGGCCAGGTCCGGGCCACAATAGAAAACCAGAGCATTAAGCAGGGCCGCGGTTGCTTCGCTCTGGCTTGGATAATCCCCCTGCCAATCGCCTCGCCACAGCTTCGCAAACTTTGCGCCGTTGCGCGCCCGGTGCGCCCGGTCAATCAACTCCCGGTCTGATAATTCAAGGTGGGGGCCGGGGTCTTTTGGCGGGGCCTGGGGCTTCTCCTGCTTTTCTCCGAAAATCTCCCGGTGCAGGGCCTCAATCTCGGTTTGCCGATCTTCAATGGTGAGTTGGTGGCCGGTCATGGTAAAACCCCAGTCATGGTGAAATACCGGCCCTCAGAATACATTTCTACTTGACCCTTTCGCCGGGTGCCTGGGGGTAGTTTTCCCCTAACCAGAATGTGTATCCCCTGGCCACTTGGGGAAATTTCGGTATAGGAGTTTAGCCGGGTGATAATCTCCCGCGCCCATAGCTCAATTTCCCCGGTTTCGGGGTTTCTGCAATGGTCAAGGTCAATTCCGGTGTAGGGATCCGCGGCGCTAAACTCATAGCCGATTCCGGCGAAAGTACCCGCTTTGAAAACCTTCATAGCCTGCTCAAAGGTTCCCCATGTGCCCGGCTCATTGGCTTTCGCTTTTTGAGTAGGATTGGCTGCATTATAGGGAACCTTGGTAGGCTTCCCCTCCCGTTCTTCCATGCGCCATATAACCCATTGGGGGCGGGCTTTTAGCTCCTGGGGGATATTCTGGGGGTGGGGGGTCAAGGGTAAGGTCATGCCGCCGCCCCCTGGAGGGACAGGAAGAAAAGCCGGAAATAGGCTTGAAAAATCTCGAAAGAAAGCCTAAAATTATACAGCATTTCGGATTTATCCCGCCCCGCCCCCAGCTTGCCCCTGGGGGTTTTTGCCTTTCACGCCGTCTGAAAAAGCTCCTGGGGTTCCACTTGAAAAACGTCCGCCAGGGCTTGGGCCTCATCGGGCCGGGGCCGGATTCCCCGTTCAATCATTGAGAGCCTGGGCTGTGTCACCCTGCCCTCTGTCAAGGATACAACGTCAACCTGTCTCAATCCTTTGGTGAGACGCAATAACCGGGGCTTGGTAAGCATCTCTCATTCCTCCTACGGAAATAAAAAAGGCACCCTCGATCTTGTTGAGGATACCTTATGATAAATTACGACATTCAGAAAAGAGGTTATTTATTGAATGTTTATCGAAACCTTACGTTTTGATAAAGAACAGAAAATATGTTATCGAAACCTTACGTTTTGATAATCCAGAATTTACCTTTTGGGACAAATTCCTTTGCTAACCTCTCATTTGTTCTTAAAATTTCTACAATTTGGGTAAGACCGTATAATGGCTTACCATTTTTCTTGCGACTAAGCTTTTTTTGAATTTCTTTTGCCACAGCACGACGCTTCATTCCTGGTCTTATTTTATCGCTTTTGTAGAAGATGGTTTCAACTTCATTTTGCCCTGATATCGTTTTATCTTTTAGAGTTATATTAGCCTTTTCGTATCTGTTTAATTCTCGTTCTTTATAAAATATACAATAGTCATAAAAATTAGTTACTCTATCACTTATTTTTGATAATGATAAATCTAAACAAGGTTCAAGTGATTTAAATGAAGGCACTTTCCAAATGAATTGAAATGTATTCCATAAGCAAAAGAGATGGTTCATGACTTCACGCATATCATTAGGGGGCATATAATCAACTGAACCTATTAATTCCATATCGTTAAAAAATTGGTTAAATGATTCTTCTGAATAAAAATCATAAGTAACTGCATCATTATGTTTTATAGGGTAACAATATGTTGTTAATGCAAATGGCACGTCAAGGGATATACCTGTCTTTTCGAGAGCTTTCACAGTCTTATTGTAGTCCTCAATATTACTCTTGAATGATATTGGTAGTGTTACGATTAATTTGTCATGAAGGTTTTTAATCTTAGTTAATTTATAATGTTTAATTTTATCAGTATGAGTAAAAGAAAGATGGTTTAAATTAACAGCATCTTCTAAAAGCGCAGAAAGTGAATTTTCAAGAACCGAACTTGGTTCTTTCTCCTTTTTCTCCATCGCCGTTTCTCCTTCCGGCTCTCCAAAGCTTTGGCCCCCCAAAGTGGTGGAGTCGCCGCCCTGTCCCCGGGGTAGCTAGTCCCGGGTAAGGGGGGCCAAATTTGAAATTAAATCAGGTTTTTTAGTTCGGCTTCAGTTACTCCCAACTGCTTGAGAATCGCGGCCAGGGTTCCTTTCTTCTTTATCTTGCCCCTGGGAAATATGGATATGAGCCGGCCGGTTGTGGGATCGAAAACCAGGATATGCTTGCCGCCTTCTTTAATCATATACCCCAGCTTTAAGGCCGCCTTGGTAAGGTGCTTTCCGGTGTAGTTCATACCGCCCGGGATTCCTGGCCTTTAGCTGCTTGCCACTCCCTTTCATGCTCAAGGGATAATTCAAGGGCGTCAATGATATTGTCCAGGGCCTCTTGCTCCGTTTCCCCCTCTGAGACTGCCGCGGGTTCCTCTTTGCATTGCACCGTAAAACCGCCGTCCTCCAGGTCAGGGGTAAGAACCACAGTAAATTCCCGGCCCTCAACCATAACCTTTTCCTCCTTGGGGATTGCCAGCTTCTTTAGTTCCCCCTGCAACCCTTCAATGATCTCCCCCAGGGCCAGGGAAAAGACAAAATGCCTTTTCAAGGCGTCCAGGGCTACGTTAGGATCATCGGTTAAAACAAAAAGGTCCCTACCATTGCTTAAGAAACGGAGTTCGGCCAGGGGTTCTTTAACATCCGGGAAATTCTTTCTCAAATAGGCCAGGGCCTTCCTGATCTTTTGCAGGCTGATTCCTTCATCCTTAAGCCCCTTAGCTACCCTCAAGGCTACTAGGTCCTTAAAAGAATAGCCCCGCCTGGTTCCTTTGCCCGCCGCCGGGATAGAGGGTTTGACTATGCCGGTTGTGGCCCAATGCTCTACCTGTCGGCTTGATACTCCGGTTAAGGCTATTATCGCCTTCTTGCCGAAAATCATAACGCCGTCCTCCTAATTGATAAATCCACTAATGGATTTATAATTATCTTCCTTTGGGCTGTCAAGAAAAAAAGCCCCGGCGTTTACTCCACCGGGGCAAAAACCGTTTACCATCGGTTTACCATATACCCTTTTTCAGGGTTTTTTTAAGCCGATTTGGTTATAATGGTTATACACCTTTTTTGCTTAAAAAATCGCCAATTATCGGCTAATTAGCGATTATGGTTAAGTTTTCCTCAACCCGCCTTGTCCTCATTCGCATGCAGGAGGTCAGGGGTTCAAGTCCCCTCATCTCCACCAGGAATTTTAATGTCAAAGAAAAACGGCGGCCCGGAGGCCGCCGTTTTTTTCTGGTTAGTTAGTGCCTTTAAAAGTGATAGGCCGCGCCTAACTGGATACTGAACAGATGCAAGGTTTGACTCAAAGTGACGCTATGGGGGGCAATAAAGAAGTTGTTGCCGCCGGCGGAAAGATTGAAGGTATAACTCGGCTCCGCATAGCGGTATTTGAAGGAAAGGTCCAGGGAGACGTTCTTCAGGGCCATATACCGCAGCCCGGTCTCCACCGCCAGGGCCAGGGCGACATTCCCCTCGGAGTCAAAGTCCATATTGTCGGTCAGGAATGGCCCGGTAAAGCGGACAAACTTAAATTGGGGTTGTTGCGTGGTGAACAGGAGGGCCGGGCCCACGGCCAGATAGGGCTGCAGCCGGCCGAAAGGCACCTCGGAATCGGGGAAGAAGCCGTAACGCCCGGCAAACATAAAGGCCAGGGTGGCGGCGGTGCCTTCACTGGAGAAATCCAGGACCCCCCGGCTGTTTAGCCCCAGAAAGTTTTCCCGGTAGCCCGCCCGTTGGTGGCGCAGATCTAAGCGATGAAAGCTGAAATCCAGATAAAAGCCAAAGAACCTCATCCAAGCGGGGTAATTGAAGCCCAGGAATCCTTCTTTGACAAACCAGGTGCCGATCTTCAGGCCTCCCACTACTGCGGGATTGAACTGCCCCGGCACCCGGACATTGTAAGTTAGGGAACCGGACGGCGACGCGCCGAAGTTGAAGGACTCGGTGGCGGCGAAATTCCCGCCCAGGTAAGCTTCCACGTACATTTCCCCGTTGGCCCCCACGGGCAGGGCCAACAGAGCCGCAATCAGCAATAGCCAGATCGCAGGCCGGTAAACCTTTCTTCTCATCAGACTGCCCCCCCTCAATCTTTTGAAATTTATCGGTGTTGGTGCCTCTCCTTGACCTATGTTTTTCTCATAAGCCTATTTTAGAATAGTTATCAATTCCCTTCCCCACCCTGCTAATGGCATAGTAGGCATAAGGAAAGTTTTCTGTCAAGGATTTAGAGGCAGCGGCAGCCGGGAAGAGTTTGAGATTTCGAGATTAATAGAGCAGGTACTTGGCGCGCACCCGGCGGAAGGACTCCAGGGAGGCCTGCCACCTCTGTTTGATGGCCTGGGGGTCAGCGCCGTTTTTAATGGCCCGGAGAGCTTCACGGGAGCCGATCATCCCCAGGGTCCGCTCGATCTGAAACTCCCGGGGATGAAAGCGGTGCAGGGCGGCCAGCAACTCGATTCCCAGGGCCGGGCTGTCCAGGGCGGCCCGGTCCGTGACGCGCAGGCGCACGCCTTCGCACCTTTGCCTCCGGAAGCGGTTGCCGCTGGGGACAAAGGTCACGGGTTCAAACGCGACCCCGGGGATGCGGCGTTGCTGGAGGTAGGCAGCCAGGCGGCTGCCGGTTATCCAGGGTGCGCCTACCACCTCAAAAGGGGTGGCGGTGCCCCGGCCCACGCTGATGTTGGCGGACTCCACCAGACCCACGCCGGGGTAAAGGATGGCCTGGGTCAGGGACCGGAGGTTGGGGGAGGGATTGATCCAGGGCAGGCCGGTCTGGTCGAACCAGGCCTCCCGGCGGTATCCATCCATCTTCACCACCTGCAATCTCGCGCCAATGCGCCTCTCCCGGTTAAAGAGCTGCGCCATCTCTCCCACAGTCATGCCATAGCGGACGGGCATGGGGCAATAGGCGATGAAGGAGCATAAATCCGTGTCCAGGCCCGGGCCTTGCACCGCCGCGGCCGTGATGGGATCGGGCCGGTCCAGCACGTAGAAATCCAGGTTATGGGCGGCCGCGGCCTCCATGCAGTAGGCCATGGTGGAAATGTAGGTATAGAAACGGACGCCCACGTCCTGGATATCGTACACCAGGGCGTCCAGCCCTTTGAGCATCGCCGGGGTGGGCTTTTTGATGTTCCCGTAAAGGCTGTAGATGGGGAGGCCGGTGGCCGTATCCGTACCGGAGGCCACCTTTTCATCCAGCAGGCCGGACAGGCCGTGCTCCGGGCTGAAAATGGCCCTGACCTTCACCCCCGGGGCCTGAAGGAGCAGCTTCAAAGTCGACCGCCCTTTGGCGTCCACCCCCGTGTGATTGGTGATCACCCCGATATTTTTCCCTTTCAGGGGGGCAAAGCCGGACGCAGCAAGGACTTCGATCCCGGGACGCACCCGCTCCGGGGGATCGGCCGCGCCGAAGCCCTCCATGGCCACCTCAAAGGTTGGCGGGGCCATGGCCGCGGGCTTGCCCATGGGAATGGCCGCGGCCACCGCGGCTGCGGTCTGGGCCCTCAAGGTCTTGATCTGCCCTTTGGCGTTCGGATGCAGGCGGTTGGTGAGAATGATCAGGTAGGTCTTGGATTTGGGGTCGATCCAGATGGAGGTGCCGGTATAGCCGGTGTGGCCGTAGGAGCCTTTGGGAAACGCGGCGTTGAAAATCTTGCTGTAAGGGGAGCGGATGTCCCAGCCCAGGCCCCGGCGGGTGCCGTTGCCCGGGACGCTGTGAGGCTTGGTCATGGCGGCGATGGCTTTGGCGCTGAGGATCCGTTGCCCCCCCGGGCCTACGCCGCCGTCAACGAGCATCTGGCATAGCACGGCCAGATCGGTGGCAGTGGAGAAGACCCCGGCATGGCCGGCCACGCCGCCCATGCGGTAGGCCGTGGGGTCCGACACCTGGCCGCAGCGCAGCGCGCCCCCCTGCCAGTCGCAGGGCGCAAACCGGGCCTGCTTGGAGGCTGGGGGGGTAAAGGAGGTGTCTTTCATCCCCAAAGGCCTAAAAATCTCCTGGGCGCAGTAAACGTCCAGGGATTTACCCGAGACCCGGCGCACCAGCTCCCCCAGGGCCACGAAATTGGCGTCGCTGTACCGGAATGCGGTACCCGGGGGATTAACCGGCTTATCCGCGGCAATGGCGGCAATGGCCCCCTGGTAGCCTTGCCAGCGGACCCGGGAATTGACGTCGGCGCGCAGACCCGAGGTGTGGGTCAGGAGTTGGCGGATGGTTATATGGCTCTTGCCGTTGCCCGCAAATTCCGGCCAGTAGCGGGCCACGGGGGCGTCGAGCCGGAGCTTGCCCTTATCAGTGAGCTGCATGACGGCCGTGGTGGTGGCCACCACCTTGGTCAAAGAGGCGATATCGAAGACCGCGTCCACAGTCATGGGCGTTACCTGGGGCTCCAGAGACCGGAGGCCGAAGGCCTGGCGGTAGATGATGCGGTCCTGGTGACCCACCAGGACCACCACGCCGGGGGTGGCCCGGGCTGCGATCTCCGCCTTGGCCACTTGGCCGACCCGGGCCAGGCGGGGGTCGTCAATGGCCCCCACCGGGGCAGGCGGCGGCGCCTCCGGTTTCACCACCGGTGGCGGTGGCGGCGGCGGCAGGCTGGCCACCGGCGGCGCCGGGGCGCAGCCGGAGAGGCAGGAGAAAAAGCATGCGAAGACTACTAAAAGAAGGACAAGAGAACTGCTCGACGGAGTCTGGCGCATGCCAGGGATTGTAGCATAAAGGCTGGGGGTGTTTGAATCATTAAAAAGATTCATGGGGTTTGTCGGCTTGCGGGTATTTCAGGAAATCAGGGTTTTTACGAAAAAAACCGGATTCCTTTCCCACCAAATCTTTTTCGGCACCCGGTAGATGGATTGTATCCCTGCAGTCGAGAAATCAAGGGACATGAAAAATTTATTCTGGACCCAGTTTCCCAGCCGGGCGCGCAATAGAAAATACAACAAGACATTGGCAATTAAAGCAAGCAAAGAAATAATCCGGTCAGCTCCGCTGGTCAACAGGATGACTGTCGTCACCGCCAGGAGGATTACGCCCAAGCCTTGGGCGGTGGCAATGTTGGTACCGCACTGCATAGAGATAATTAATTCACTATGGCCCTTTTTGAGTTCTTTGAGAAGTTCATTAAAGGCATTTACCAAATGTTCTCTAGTTAGATCACCGCATATCCGAAAACCATCCGCTTCCGCGCTTCCGCCAATTCTCGCTTTGCCAAACCTCCTTCTCAGGAAATAGATAGTGCCGTGTTCCAATGCGTGGTTTTTCTTTATGGCCTCCGCAAGAGTGAATCGCCGGAATAAATTATAGAGGAAGGATTTGTTAAGCAGTATGACCACAAGTAAAAGCCATGGCAGTACCAGGTAGAACAGCACAAGATTAGGGCCGTTCCGTGGCATGGAGACGACGAAGACCGCCATTAACAGGCAGAAAATGAAGCCGGTTAGGGGGGTGGTGATAAAGCGGAAGTATCTAGATTTAAGTCTTTCAATTCTTAACATCTTGATGCAAAGCCATAATAACTGCTTGAAAACCGCGCTTAATAACTAATTCATCAGGCAATTCCTTACTCCATCTGTAAAAACGACACCTCGTTGATGTTTGCCTTTGATTTGGCCTGTTCAATAGTCATGCTTACCAAATTGCCATTCGGGTCCAGATCAATATAGAAGTCCTCGTTGATTTCCCTGGTTTCCACCGCAGGGGCGGAGGAGAATTCAATGAAGGCTGTATCTGTATCGGGAAAATAGCGAATCTTCATAATTTTCTCCTTGCCATCATGAAAAAAAGCAAAAAGGCGGGCACAGAGGCCCGCCCCACCAGGATATATTTCATAACGATTCGTAATCAAACGACAATTTTTCGTAGGGGCGAACCTTGTGTTCGCCCTGAACGCTCGGGGCGAACACAAGGTTCGCTACGTTTAATACCTTTTGGACTAAAACTCCTATTATTCCGGGGCCGGAGCTTTCCCCTCCCCCCTATTGTCCCCTCTGCTTGCCGCCGGTTAAAGCCTGGTACTCATCGTAGCAGGACCAGAACGAGGTGGAATCCGGGGCCACCACCCGTTCGCAGAGCTTGCGGCCCTGGGTGAGGGCCAGATATTTTTGATACGCGGCCTCATCCCCCACGTAGAGCCTTTGCGCGGCCTCATCCGTATAAGCGTGGTAAGTCTGGCCGTTTCTTTGGTAGGTGGTGATTTTTCCCCTGGGTATGGCGTTCAGCAGAGCCTGCCTCTTGGGAGTGGTATCATCCACCGGCCAGTGCTGGAATCCGGCTTTATCCAAGAAATACTCGGTCATCACCAAATCCTGGGTCTGCTGTTGGAAGGCCTCCCGGGGGGTCTGCCCCCCGGCGCAGCCGGCAAACAGAAGAAAGAGAAGGCTCAATAGAAGTGTGGGGTAAAGCAGATCGTGCCTCCTGGTCATCAGCATGTCCCCCCTTGAATACAGTTTTTAGTTTTTAGTAATGAAACAGATTATCAAGAACTTAACCAAAAACCAAAAACTAAAAACCGTTTTTACTGATTTCGGATAGGCAAAACGTTACGGTAGTTTTAGCCGCCCTGGGGAACGTAATTAGTCTTCTCCCAGCCGCCGCCCAGGGCCTTGTATAAGGCCACCAGGTTGGTGGCCAGGGTGCGGGTGCTCTGGACCAGGGCGTCTTCATTGACAAAGAGGTTGCGCTCCGCGGTGAGGACGTTTAAAAAATCCGTCCGGCCCGCAAGATAGAGCTGCATGGCCAGATCCACGGCCTGGCGGTTGCTGGCCACCGCCTCCGTCAAGGAACGGCGGCGTTCCTGTTCCTTGGCATAGGCCACCAGGGCCGTGTCGACGTCTTTGAGCGCAGTCAGCACCGTCTTTTCGTAGAGCGCCAACGCCTCTTCCTGGAGGGCGTCCTGCAATTTGATATTCCAGCGGATGCGGCCCCCCGCGAAGACCGGCCAGGTGACGGAGGGGCTGAAGGACCAGAACTTGCTGGTGCTCAAATTGCTCACCCGGGTCAGGTCGTCCGCAGAAATACCGACAGTGCCGGTAATATTGAACTTGGGGAACAGGTCCGCGGTGGCCACGCCGATGCGGGCGGTGGCGGCATGGAGCCGGGCTTCGGCCCGGCGGATGTCCGGGCGGCGCCGGGTCAGGTCCGAAGGCAGGCCCACGGGAATTTGCGGAGGGGTGGGAGGTATGGGGGAGGTGACGCCCAGGTCTTGCTCCAGGACTGCGGGCTGCCGCCCCAGCAGCACCCCCAGGCTGTAAATGGCCGCCCGGGCCTGGGACTCCAGGATCGGGATCACGGCCTCGGTGGTGGCCGCCTGGGCGTCGGCGTTGGCCACGTCCAGACGGCCGATAAAACCGGCCTCAAACCGCTTGCGGGTAATCCTGGCGGTCTTTTTCTGAGTCTCCAGATTCTTTTTGGCGATGACGGTCTGCTGCTGGAAGCCCCGGAGATTGAAGTAGTTGGTGGCCACGTCGCCCAGCAGGATGATCAGCACGTCCCGGCGGTCCTCCACTGCAGCCCTGAGATCGGCGGTGGCGGCTTCGATATTGCGCCGGGTGCCTCCGAAGATATCTATTTCCCAGGAAGCATCGAGGCCCACCTGAAATAACTCCCGCACGCCCCCCACGGTGGCGATGGCCCCGCCCCCCGCGGCTTCGCTGGATCCCTGGCTTTTCTGATAAAGGGCCGTGGCCGAGGCCTGGGGCAGAAGCGGCGCGCCCGCCACCCCCCGGGCGGCCCGGGCCTGGCGGATCCGGGCCTCGGCCTGGACCAGGTCCAGGTTGGAGCGGATGGCCATTTCCACCAGGGCGCTGAGGGTGGGATCGTTAAACGCGCTCCACCACTCCACCAGGGTCACTGGATCGGCGGCGGTTTTGCTGGGATGGTCCGGAGTGACAACGGCTTGGCCGTCCCACTGCTCTGGAACCTTGACCTCCGGGGGCCGATAATCCGGGCCCACCGCACAGCCCAGGGCGGTAATCAAAAGGAGGGCTGCCAACCACAACCGGCTTTTCATTAAATTTTGGCTCCAATCAGTCGCATTAAGCGTTAGCATAAGGCTTGAGTACAAGCTGTTTGAGTACAGGTTTGAAAGCCTGTACTACGGCTTTTTTTGTGCGGTAGCGCAGCCTTTCCAGGCTGCGCTCCTCTATTTTTATCCCGCACCATCACTCATACCTTAGCGCATTTATCGGATCCAGCTTCGAGGCCTTCCAGGCCGGGTAGTAGCCGAAGATGATGCCCACGCCTACCGAGACGGCAAAGGCCGCCAGGATGGCGTCCAGGGACATCTCGGTGGGCCAGCCCAGGAGCGCGGTAATCAGCAGCGAGATGCCCCGGCCCACCAGGATGCCGGCAATGCCGCCGCAGAAGCAGAGCAGAACGGATTCCGCCAGGAACTGCTGGAGGATGTCCCGAGCCCAGGCGCCCACGGCCATGCGCAGGCCGATCTCCCGGGTGCGTTCGGTGACCGACACCAGCATGATGTTCATGATGCCCACGCCTCCCACCACCAGGGAGATCAAGGCCACCACCAGCAGCAGCTTGGTCATCATGGTGGCGGTGGAGGCCAGGGCCTTGGTCATTTCGGTCATATCCCGGATGCTAAAGTCTTCCGGCGCGCCGGCTTTGATGCGGTGCCGTTCCCGGAGAATCTGGGTGATCTGTTCGATGGCCGCGGGAATCTGCCGGGTGGATTTGGCCGCGGCCACGATCTGATCCACGTTGGTGAAGCGCACCGGCAGGGGGGTGTCAGCCTGCTGGATGGCGGACTGCTCCGGATAAAGATTCAGTTTGGTGTTGGGGTAAATCTGGTTCAGGGTGTTGACCTTATCCGCGGTGCTGGAGGTGGTGGCGGTCTGGGCGCTCTGGTTGACGTTGGCCATGGCGGAGCCGGCCACCCGGTACTTGATGCTGGTCCAGGGGGCCAGGACGATGTCGTCCTGGTCAATGCCCATCATGTTGGCCCCTTTGGGGCTGAGGACGCCGATAACTTTGAAGGCCACGTTGTTGATCCGCACCTCTTTGCCCAGGGGGGATTCTCCCTGAAAGAGCTCGTTCACCAGGCGCTGGCCCAGGATGCAGACCTTGCTGGCGTTGCGGACGTCCTGTTCGGTGAACATGTCTCCCGAAGCCAGGGGCCATTCCCGCACGTCCAGATATTCCGGAATGGTGCCATAGATGAAGATGGGCACCCAGTTGCGGTTGCCGTAAATGACCTGGGTCCGGGCCCGGACCACCGGCGCGGTGGCCCGCACGGCCGGGGCTTCCTTAAGGATGGCTTCCGCGTCCCGGGGTGTTAAGGTCATGACGCTGCCGGCTCCGAAGCTGACGCCGCCGCTGGCCGCGGTGCCGGGGAAAATCATCAAATTGTTGGCCCCCATGCTGGCGATGGTCCGCTGGATGGCGCTGGCGGAACCCCGGCCGATTTCCATCATGGCAATGACCGCGGCCACGCCGATAATGATCCCCAGGGTGGTGAGCGCGGCCCGCATGATGTTGCGGCGCAGGCCGTGCAGCGAGGTGCGCAGCATCCACCGGAGCCGGGGCAGGGCCCAGAAGGGCCGCCGGGTGGGCTTGCCTTCTTCCTTTAATGAGGCTTCTTCGGGGGTCTGGACGGAGGAAGAGGGCTCGTCAGAGACCAACACGCCGTCATGGATGCGGACGATCCGCTTGGCGCTGCGGGCCACTTCCTCGTCATGGGTGACCAGGATGATGGTCACCCCTTCGTCATTGAGCTTTTTAAAGAGCTCCAGCATCTCCGCACTGGTCTTGGAGTCCAGGTTGCCGGTGGGTTCGTCCGCGAAGAGCACGGAAGGGTGGTTGACCAAAGACCGGGCAATGGCCACCCGCTGCTGCTGGCCGCCGGAGAGTTGGGACGGCTCATGATCCAGGCGCGCTCCCAGGCCAACCCGCTGCAACAACTCCTCCCCCTGCCGCCGGGCTTCCTGGTCAGTCAGGTTGACGCCGTTATAAGACAGGGGCATGATGACGTTTTCCAAAGCATTGGTCCGGGGCAGCAGATTGAAGGTCTGGAAGACGAAGCCCAGCTTTCGGTTGCGCAGCTTGGCCCGTTCGTCCGGGGAGAGTTCGGTAGTGTCCTGGCCCTCCAGCCGATACCGGCCGGAGGTGGGGCGGTCCAGGCAGCCCAGGATATTCATCAGGGTGGTTTTGCCGGAACCGGAGGTTCCCATGAGGGCCACGAATTCCCCCTGGGAAACGGTGAAGGAGACCCCTTTGAGAACGGGGACGTCGATTTCACCCAGGTGGTAGGTCTTGCAGATATCTTGTAATTCTATTAGTTTCATCGGGTTGCCTAGGGGCGAATCTGGTATTCGCCTAGCGTCAAGGGCGAACACCAGGTTCGCCCCAACTTATCTTTTCCGGAAGATTTGCGGCGTAAAGGGGCTGCCAGAGCTGGAGCCGGAGCCGGCATTTCCATCTTCCCCTTTCTGCTGCTCCGCGATGACGACTTGCATCCCTTCTTTGATTTCCGGGCCCTGTATTTCCGTCAGGGAGCCGTCGGTGGGGCCGAGGCGAACCTTCACCGGCTGCACGTAACTTCCCCTGGTAACAAACAAGGTGCCCACGGCCTGATTATCCTGGCCCTTCTGGGCCAGGGCCTGTCCCTCCCCGGACTTCTTTCCTCCCTTTTTCGCGGGTTGCTGGCGGAATTCCGGGGCTACCTGGTCCGGCAGGGGTTTCCACCGCAGCACGGCGTTGGGGACCAAAAGGACGTTTTTCCGCTCCGCCACCAGGAATTTTAGATTCGCAGTCAGATAAGGAATGAGCCGGCCGTCGCTGTTGTCGGTATCCACCTCCACCGTATAGGTGACCACGTTTTGGGTCATGGTGGCGTTGAGCCTGATCTTCGCCACCTCCCCCTTGAAGGTGACCCCGGGATGGGCGTCCACGGTGAAGGTCACCGGCTGGCCGGGGTGGATATTGCCGATATCCGCTTCGTTCACCGCAGCCCAGATCTGCATGCGTTTAAGGTCTTTGGCCAAAAGAAAGAGGCTGGGTGCGTTCAGGCTGGCCACCACCGTCTGGCCGATGTTCACCCGGCGGTCGATGATTACTCCTTTGACCGGGGATTTGATGGTGCAATAATCCAGGTTTTGAGCGGCCCGGCGCAAAGTGGCCTCGGCCTGGGCCACCGCGTCTTTGGCCTGGATGACCGCGGCCTGGCCCACGTTCAGGTTGGCCTTTGCCACCTCGAAAGCTGACTGGGCGGCATCATAATCGCTTTGGGACAAGGCGTCGGAAGACCCCAACTTTTTGGCCCGCCCCCAGTCCCGCTCCGCCTGGAAGAGCCGGGCCTTCATCTGGCCCAAATCGGCTTCGGCCCGTTTCACGTTGGCCTTGGCCTGGGCCACGGCCGCTTTGGCCTGGGAAACTTCCGCAGAGTAGATGGCGTCATCAATCCGGGCCAGGACCGTGCCGGCCTCCACGGGCGAACCGTAATCCACGGTTTTGCCGTTTTTATCCTTGCCGAAGCTGACGATCCGGCCCGCCACCTGGGCGCCGATGTCCACCACCTCTTCGGGCTCCACAGTGCCGGTGGCGCCGATGGTGGCCATAAGATCGCCCCGGGCCACCGCGGTGGTGCGGAAGGAACCGCCGCCATCCTTGCCCCCGTACCAGAGCCAGGTGCCCAAAAGCAGCGCCAGGGCCAGAGAGAGGGCGATGAATAGCCGCTGTTTCAAGGAGCGGGCCTTAATTTTCAGCATCAGCTTATCGATGAATGGTAGCGGCTTGTCGAAAGAATTGCTCATAATCATCCTTCAAACTATGGGATTTTGTTCCGGCTTCCGTGCCCGGCCGGAGATGATCCCATATTCCGGGCAAACCTATTCAAGATACTAATTAATTATAACACGCGGGATCATAAAAAACGGCGGGGAGTTAGCGGATTTTTACAAGCGGGAAGAAGGGTGAAGGGAACTATTTCTTGGTTGTGGGAATTGTAGAAATCGATAATCAGAGGCCGGGAGTTAGGGGTTAGGGAACAGTTCTTCATGGACTATCGGCCCACCCGCAAAACATGAAAAGTATGAGGGGGGCCTCCATGCCGGTGACATTCATGCGGAGGTGCTCCCCGCAATAGGGCACCCGAATCTTGGCTCCCCTCTGGGCCCAGCGTCGCCGGGGGCGGGGATCGCCTTCAATGCCCACCAGACGATTATGGCTCCGCTGGGTAGGAGCGGCTTTGGCGGCCACTTCCAGTTCCGCCAGGGAGCAATTCTCCAGATTGGGTATAAGCCGTCTGGGCACGCATCAAGCAAAGCATATTTTTCACCAAATGTCGCGTAAATTTTCTCATGGACATATCGGAAAAAGCCTTTGACAATCGCTATAATTGCGAATTGTTTCAGGCCGTCAGAGCTTGAAGCCACGTATTTATGGGATGGGGATTAGGCGGTGGTGACAAGAACTTCGAGCTTCCCCGGCTATTCGATGTTATAGCGCCGCAGCTTTTCCCGCAGGGTTTTGCGGTCGATGCCCAAGGCCCGGGCGGTTTCGCTCTTGTGGCCGTCGAAGCGCTGGAGAGTCTGGATGATGTGATCCCGCTCCAGGTCCTTGAGTGACAGGGAGGAAGCTTCGCCGGCCGGAGAGAGAATGGTGCCGGCGAAGGCCAGGTCCCCGGGTTCTAGATAGGGGCCGGAACTCAGCACCACCAACCGCTCCACGGTGTTTTCCAATTCCCGGACATTGCCGGGCCAGTCGTGGCGCACCAGGAGTTCCAGGGCTTCCGGCGCGAAGCCCTTGAGGTTCTTCCGCAGGCGGACGTTATACTTTTCCAGGAAGTGTTGGGCCAACATCGGGATGTCGCCTTTTCTCTCCCTTAAAGGGGGCATCTGAATGAGCACTACGTTGAGCCGGTAAAACAGGTCTTCCCGGAAGGAGCCGTCCTTAATGGCCTTGGTGAGATCCTTGTTGGTGGCGGCGATGATGCGCACGTCCACGGTGATCACCCGGTGGCTGCCCACCTTGGAGATCTTGCGCTCCTCCACGGCCCGGAGCAGCTTGGCCTGCACCTCCAGGCCGATGTTGCTGATTTCGTCGAAAAAGAGGGTGCCCTGCTGGGCCAGTTCGAATTTGCCGATCTTGTTGGCGTCCGCGCCGGTGAAGGAACCCTTGACGTGGCCGAAGAGCTCGCTTTCAAAGAGGGTCTCCACCAGGGTGCCGCAGTCCACGGTGATGAAGGGGCGGCGGGAGCGTTGGCTCAACTGGTGGAGTTTGTTGGCCACCAGCCCCTTGCCGGTGCCGGACTCGCCGGTGATGAGGACCGTGCTGTCCGTGGGGGCCACCCGGGTGACTATCTCCATGATGCGCTCCATGGGCTCGCTCTGGTACACCATGACGGAGCGCTCGTCTTTTTTCAGCTCCTGGCGCAGGTACAGGTTCTCCAGGTTTACCCGCCGCTTTTCCAGGGCCCGGCTCACCAAGTGGCGCAGATCATCGGGAGTGAAGGGTTTGGAGAGAAAATGGAAGGCCCCGGCCTTGATGGATTCCACTGCGGACTGGATGGTGCCGTAGCCGGTAATGATGATCACTTCGCTCTCCGGGTCGACGGCCCGGATCTTCTTCAGGGTTTCCAGGCCGTCCAGGTCGGGCATCACCAAGTCCAGAAGGATGGCGTCGAAGGAGGCCTTTTCCAGCAAGGCCAGCCCCTGGCGGGCGCTGGCGGCCAACTCCACCCGGTAGCCCTGGCGGGTGAGGATCTGCTGGCAGGCGTCCCGCATTACCTTGTCATCATCGATTACCAGGATGTTGGCCGAGAGATCATTCATGAGCGGGGAAAATACCTCGATAATTCAACTAATTGTTTTTTCGTGAAAAATTTCTCTTATTCTAATCAATCCGGGCAGCAAGTGTCAAGGCAAAGGTGCAGGGCCATACCGGGTTGGAAAAGACTTCCTCAGACTCGGGGACGGAGGGAATAATTTAATGGGATTTTTAAGGTGTTTCAGGGAAATACGATTTCTGGGAGTTCATTAAGTGGTGGCCGAAGGTGATGGAAGAGTGGAGTTCATAATCTCTGGAAAGAATTTATCGCTTAAAGTGGCATTGGACTTCCTATCTTCGAAATAATTCATGCAAGCCTCAACCACCGGGGGGTCGTAAAGGGTGCCGTTATTACGGAGGAGCTCCACCAAAGCCTTATCGATCCCCAGGGCCGGCCGGTAAGGCCGGTGGGAGCACATGGCGTCCACCACGTCCGCCACCCCGATGATTCTGGCTTCCAAAAGGATGTCCTCGCCGGAGAGACCCTGGGGGTAGCCTGAGCCGTCTATGCGTTCATGATGCTGCCGGACCATTTCCGCGATGGGCCAGGGAAAATCAACCATTTTTAAGATTTCGTAGCCCGATTGGGGGTGGAAGCGGATCAGGCTCATTTCGAAATCATTGAGCTTGGTCGGCTTGGACAAGGTTTCGGCGGGTATGGAAATCTTGCCCAGGTCATGGACGGTTGCCGCCAGGACGATTCCTTCGATTCTCTCTTCCGGGAGGTCCATCCTTTGGGCGATGGCCCGGGAAATTTCGGCAACGTTTCTCTGGTGCCCGGCGGTGTAAGGATCCCGGGTCTCGATAATCATGGAGATTACATGGATGATTCCCTGGAGGGAACTGCGCACCTCCCTTTCGGCCTTGCTGAGTTTGGCGATTACCCTTTTTAAGGCCTCGTTGGCCAGGGCAAGTTCCGAAGTGCGCTCCTTGACCTTCGTTTCCAGTTCGTCCCGGGCCCGGACCAGCGCTTCTTCCGATTTCATGCGCTCCACTGCATAAAATAGGGCCCGTACCAGCAATTGCGCATTAGCTTCCCCTTTGACCAGGTAATCCTGGGCGCCTTCCCTGACAGCCCGGATGGCCAGTTTTTCATCTTCCATGCCCGAGAGAACAACGATGGGAATACGGGGTGTTTGCCGGCGCACCTGGGCAAAAGTGCTAAGCCCTTGACTGTCGGGCAGCCCCAGATCAAGGAGAACCACGTCCAGGTTCGCATCCTCGTTTAGGAGAAATTCCAGGGCCTTTGAAAGCAGCTCGCAATGATGGACTATTATCTGTTCGTTGACCTTATGCAGGTCACGCCGCAGCAAGAATGCATCCTGCGGATTGTCTTCGACGAGAAGAATTCTTAAGGCTTCTTCAAACATTTTCAGCTAAATCCTATGGCAGGCTTTCCTTACCGGACTCGCATTATTTAAAATAGAAACTTTCGCATGCCTTAAAATATATTTGGAAGGGTTCTACTTGAAAATAATCATTTACTCCTGGTATGGCAAGGCTAAAAAAGGAAAATATCGCAGGCTGATTAATTAACTTAAGGCAAAAAGGCAAGTCCTTCCTTTCCCTCCCCGTGGGAGGCTATCTGTGATAAAAGTAATGAATTCTCTGAAAAAAGATGCAATCGGTCTGAAATTTGATGAAAGGAAAGCCGATGATGCAGCAAAATGACCCCAAAGAACCGGCTTTCTGGGGCCAACTGCTAATGGTGGGCTTGCCCGGCCCCAGAATGGACGCCCAGGCTCGGGAATTGGTGCGGGACCTGAAGGTGGGGGGGGTGATCCTCTTCGCCCGCAATATCGAAGCCCCGGAGCAGGTCTGGGAGCTGTGCCGGGACTTGCAAAAGGAAGCGATGGCCGCCTCCGGGGTGCCCCTGCTCATCTCCGTGGACCAGGAGGGGGGGCCGGTGCAGCGGTTGAAGGCTCCGTTCATCATCATCCCGCAGGCCCGGGACTTGGGGATCAGCGCCACTCCGGAAGAGGTGGAGGATTTGTCCCGCCGGGTGGCCCGGGAACTGGCCCTGGTGGGGATCAACATGAACCTGGCTCCGGTCCTGGACGTCCCCCGCTCGCCCGCCTGCCCTCTGTGGCGCCGGGCCTACAGCTCCGACCCGGAGAGGGCGGCCCGGTATGCCCTGGCCGCAATCCGTGGTTATGCGGCCGGCGGGGTCTTCCCGGTGGCCAAGCATTTTCCGGGCTTAGGCGACACCATGGCGGATTCCCACGAGGTGCTGCCCCGGGCGCTATCGGAGGATGCCAAGCGGGAGGCGGACCTGCTGCCCTTCAGGCTGGCCGCGGCCGCGGGAGTGCCGGCCGTCATGACCGCGCACCTGTTGGTGCCTAAGTGGGATGACCGGCCCGCCACCCTGTCGGCTGCGGCGTTGCAGGACTGGCTGCGCCGCAGGTTGAAGTTTCAAGGAGTGATCATCACCGACGACCTGGAGATGGGGGCCATCGCCTCGCAACTGCCGGTGGACCGGGCAGGCCGGGAAGCCCTGGGAGCCGGGGCCGATCTGTTGCTCATCTGCAATAATTATGACGCGGTTTGGGATACCGCCCGGCGGTTGGCCGGGGACGCCTCTTTGCTCCCCAGGGCACAGGAAGCGGCTGTGCGGATCAGAAGCCTGCGGGAGAGGATCCATCTGCCGAGCCATGGCCTTCAGGAAGTCACCAAATATTTCCGGCAGGCGGCGGAATAGTATGGAGGAAAAGGGGCGGCTTGAGCAGGTCAATTTTACGAAAAACGCAAGACGAAAAAAAATGACCGGGAGGGGGAAGCCCGGTCATTTATGGAGAAAGGAGAATATGGTTTGGGGTATACGGGGGTAACCTGCAATAGACATATGCACTATCGGTGCCAATTTTTCCTAAAAGGCTGAGATTCAAGAATTACGGGGCTAAACAGAAATTCCCCCGGAATAGAAAGGACGGTTGTGGTTCAATTATTTGTACCGGAATAACTCTCTGAATGCAGAGGAGGCTCTTTTCTGGCGGGGGGCGTCTCTAATCTGAACCCAAAACCGGGGCGGGCCAAATATTTTAACCGCTGGCCAGCATCAGGGCCGCGGCTTCCAAGACCGAGGCGGGGGATAACTCCTGCATGCACCGAGGCTCCGGGCAGGTGATCTCACGATTGGCCGCACAGGGCGCCTGGGGGCAGGGGCCGCGCAAAACCCGGACTCCATCTCCTTGAGGAGCCCAGACCAGGGGATCAGTGGGGCCGAAGAGGGCCAGGACCTTAGGCACGCCTGCGGCCGCGGCCAGATGAGTTAGGCCCGTATCCCCTCCCAGGTAAAGGCGGCACCGGCTCAGAGCCGCAGCCACGGCGGTTAAGGGCAGATTTGCCAGCAAGAGATGGTCCTGAGCCGTAGCTATTCCTTGGAGATAAGGAAGAATGGCTTCCTCCGCAGGCCCAGCCAGCCAAATTATCCGCAACTTATGCTGCCAGGCCAGGTCCCGGGTGACTTCGTAATAATGGGACAGGGGCCAGTTTTTACACGGATGACCGCTCCCCGGGGCCACCGCCAGGAAAGGCCCCGGCCCGGATAACTCCGGCGCCTGGTCTTGCCACTTCTCAGCGATAACCAACCGAAAAGATTCAGTGGGCACCGATATGCCCAGCCCCGCCAGATGCCCGGCCAGGAAGGCCCCCACCGGCTCCTGCCTGGACACCGGCCAGGAAGGGAGCCAAATCACTGCCGGGATGCCGGCCTGGGCCAAACGGGACAGCATGGCGGGGTGGGGCCGGGGGCTGAAGACCAGGGCCAGTTGGAAGGCCGCGAGACGCTCGGTAAGCATCGGCGGCAAAGGTGAGTCAGCAGTAAACAAGGGAGACCAGACGGCCCCGGCGCTGTCCCAGACGGCTTCCAGGGAGAGGGTGGGGGCCAGCAGGCGCCAACGCTCCGGGGACCCCAGCCCGGTGATCCGGGCCAAGGGGTAATGGCGACGGATGGCTAAAAGGGCCGGACCCGCCAGGAGCAGGTCCCCCAGGGCGCCTTGGTGCCAGATGAGGATTTTTTGTACTGCCTCGGGCGGAGGTAGTTCACTTGGTGACATTTTTTTAGCATATAAATTTTTTAATGCTCCTGCCAGAGGCTCAGCCCCCAAGTTTTCCTAAAGGGTTTAAGGGAGTGGTGAAGGGGACTTAGAGATAACTTTGTCATAGCTGCTTTTTTGCCGGGTGGTTGATAAGAGAGAGGTTTGGCAAGCTAGTGCGCCAAGTTTTGGGCGCCCTCACATTGCTGCGGTAATCATCTCCTACCCGAGGAGCGTACCCAACTCTGTGGTTATTTGCACTGCAAGGACCGTTATACCCTTGAATTCAAGTGCTTCAGTATAAGACGCTTCTAATTCTTCCAGGGTTTCGATGCGTTTGCTGATGGCGCCATAACCCTTGCCCAGGGAAACAATGTCCAAGCCCGGTAAATCCAGGCCGGGAACATTGGGCGTGCCTTCCAGCTCGGCGAACTCTTTCAGAATTCCATACTCCCAATTTTGGAAGACTACATAAATGACATGGGTCTGGTGTTGGACCCCGGTATAAATACCCTGCACCGAGTATTGGAAGGACCCATCCCCCATCAGGGCAATGACCGGGCGGTTGCGGCCCGATGCCTGCTCTCCCAGGGCAAGACCCACGGCCGCCGGCAAGTTCCATCCCAACACGCCAGAAGCAAAAGTATAAAAAGAATCCGGTTTGTTGATCCGGAAAACATCCTGCCTCATCGGCATGATGGAGGGGCACTCTTCTACCAGGATATATTCTTCAGGTGTGCTTTGCTGCAGCACTTCCAGGACAGCGTGAGGAAGCAGCGGCTTTGCGTTTCTGTCTGCCTTGGCCGCTGGCTTACGGAACGGGGCCGAAAAAGACTTTTGACGTGGCTCAACCTGTTTCAGGAAGTCGCATAGAAACAACTTGACATCGCTGACCAGACTGTCGCCCACCGCCGCCTTGGCAGACATATTCGGATCATCTGTCACCTGAAGCAAACTGGCGCCCTCAGGCAGGAAATTTCCCGGTACATATGGGTAATAACGGAATACCGGGGCTCCCACCACCAGCATCAGGTCGTGATCGGTCAATTGCTCTGACAGCGGACCGATGGCTGCGGCCAAGGTTCCCTTGAAAAGCGGATGGTTCTCGGGAAAAGAGGCCCGCTCGGCAAACGGCGCCGACCATACCGGTGCACCTAACCGTTCTGCCAGTTGGACCCCTTCATCCCAGGCCTGGCTGCGGGCAATATCCGCACCGAAGATCAAGACTGGATTTTTACTCTTGTTTATCTTTTCAGCAAACTCGGCTACGCGATCAGGATCCGGACCTTGTCTGGACGCAACGCTTCTGAACAGCTCAATTTCCGGCATTGGCTTATCCCAATCATCCAAAGGCAAAGATAGGAACACCGGGCCGGTCGGTTGCTGCATGGCGGTGGCGTAAGCTCGCATGAAGGCGCCAGGCACGTCCTCGGCCCGAGCCGGCTCATAACTCCATTTAACCCAGGGACGGGGCAGTAAGGTGGCATCGATATTGGTCAGGAGCGGTTCCATCAGTAGCATCTGGCGGGTTTGTTGACCCGCGGTGAGAATCAGGGGCGTTTTGTTCTGAAAGGCGGTCAGGATCGTGCCCATGGCATTACCCACACCGGCCCCTGTATGCAGGTTCACGATCACAGGCTTTCTGAGGCTTTGGGACAAACCGTCGGCAATGCCGACTACACTTGACTCTTGTAAGGCCATCACGTACTTGAAATCGGCGGGAAAATCCTTCAGAAAGGTCTCTTCCGTAGAGCCCGGGTTGCCAACAATCGTTGTGACGCCGAGCCTCCTAAGCAGATCAAAGGTGACTTCTTTTACTGTGCGCATACATCCTCCCGTTGTAGGCAGAAGGTCATAGTACAGCCCCTTTATGATACCCAGAGTTTGAGAGAAAGTGTATTGTCAAATAAGTTTCGATGCGCAAAATCCGGCTGACGGATTACGAGACCTTTATTAGAGCCATCTTTATCAACCGTGCCTTCGGCCTCTATTCATCTAGGCTGCAAAATGAGTGGAAGTCTATAGGTAGGACCTCCTTGATTTCGCTACCTGCTCTATATCTATTATTTCAATAAATTTTATAAATTTTCTATAAAGTTTTAATAGCGGCTAGGTGGGGAAGGGGGAGGGCCTCAAGGTCCCTCCCTCCCCCAAATGACAGTCTCATCCTTTCTCCGCGGCCAGCCGTTGGGCGGTACGGGTGTGGAATTCTTGTCGGCCTTCCGAGTCCAACAGAGCCAGGGTGTCTTCAAAGAGCTGCCGGTTCAGGTCCCGCTCCGGGGCGGTTCCGGCCAGGAGGTCCATGATTGCGGCGATGGTGTCTTCTGCGGCCTGCAATTCCTCCAGGAGATGGCGGGCTTCCCCGGTTGCCACCCGGTGGAGCAGGACCGCGGCCAAGACCACCCGGGGGTCGCCGCCTTCGGACTTGAGCAGCTCCAGGGCGTACTGCATGCCGGTTTCGGTGCGCTCCCAGTCGCCCGAGTCTTGCAGGTGGGCGTGGACCAGTTCCGCCAGTTGTTCTTTAAAGGTCTGGGCGGCCTTTTTTTCTTGCATCAGGTCGGGGACGCATTTTTCCGCGTATTGGCACCACTCGGCGCAGCCCAGGGAGATCTTGGGATTATAGAACATATGGCCGCACCAGGCGCAGCGGCGGCGGGCGTCATCCTTGAAGAATTCGATGTCCGCGCCGCACTTGGGACATTCCGCCACAAAGATATCATCGG
Source organism: Deltaproteobacteria bacterium (assembly GCA_003599195.1). Lineage (GTDB taxonomy): Bacteria > Desulfobacterota > Desulfobaccia > Desulfobaccales > 0-14-0-80-60-11 > SURF-52. Next base: position 23,333 of record QZIZ01000158.1, read on the forward strand.
GCTTCCAGAAGCGGGTATCCTGACCGGGGCATTTCATCTGTTCCATGGCCTAGAGCCTCACTTTCCCTTGACCTTTTGCTGCTGCAGCAACTGCCCGGTGGTCGCCAGGGTGCAGATGGTCACCGGCACTTCTTTGCCGGAGGCCTGGAGGGCCTGGCGTACGATCTGGACGATGCCGAAGCAGCAGGGGACTTCCATGTTGACGATGGTGATTTCCTTAATGTCGTTTTGCTTAATGATTTCCGTCAATTTGGCGACATGAGCCTCAACATTGTCGAACTTGGGGCAACCGCAAACCAAGGCCCGGCCCTGGAGATAGCGGGAGTGGAAATCCCCCGCGGCGAAGGGGGCGCAGTCCGCGGCCACCAGTAAGGCCGCGTCCTTGAGAAAGGGGGCCTTGGGCGACACCAAGCTCAGTTTGATGGGCCAATGTCCCAGGGCCGAGCCGCCGCCTTCCGGGACGGCCTGGGGCCGCTGAAATTGCTGCATACGGCTCCCCGGACAGACAAAGGGTTCAGGCGCGGGCGCCGGGGCCGGATGCGGGGCCGGGGCCGCATGATGGGCCGGGTCCTGATCCGCCGGGGACCCCGGAGCCGGACCCACGAAGGACTCGGCTTCCCGTTCTTCGATGATCAAAGCCCCTTGGGGGCATTCCCCCAGGCAGGCCCCCAGGCCGTCGCAGAACTGGTCTGCCAGCAACTGGGCCTTGCCGTCCACGATCTGGATGGCCCCTTCCGCACAGGAGGGGACACAGAGGCCGCAGCCGTCACACTTTTCTTGATCGATACGGACAATGGAGCGTCGTTCCATGATGTTGTCTTCCTTTTCCTAAAGGGCCGGTATCTCTCCGCCCTGATTTAATTATAAAATAATCGGGCAGGCCCCGCAGCCCCATGACTTAAGTCAAACCCCGGGGAGGATTTTTTTCGAGGGAGTAATTTTTTTAAAAAAGGGGAGAATGCACCGCAGAGACGCAGAGGACGCAGAGAATAAAGAGTTGCGGGTTGCGAGTTACGGGTTGCGGGTTTTTTTACTCGCAACTCGCAACTCTCCTCTGCGCTCTTTGCGTCTCTGCGGTAAAAAGAATCACCACAGAGACGCAGAGGACGCAGAGAATGATTATCTGCAATAAATTAAGTCACTCTGTATAGTTAAACTGCGATTTCCATCTTCCAGGCCGGTGCGGGAGATCCCTGGAGCGCCCGGCGGAACACCAGAAAGATGAGGCCCATCAGGACCAGGGGAGTGAGCTGCACACCGGTGGCCTGGGCCAGCCAAATCAAGGCCACCGGGGAAATCCAGGCCAGGAATAGCAAAACTCTTTCCCCCGGCAGCCAGCCCTTGGTGTATCCTTCCCACCCCAGCCAGGCCATCGGCAGCGCCAAGATGGCCAGATCATAGACATAACCATGGGGGCTGAACATGAGGATGCCCAGGACCAGCATGGCATTACGCAGGGGCGAGGGGGATTCCCGCCTCCAGGTCCAGGCGACCAACCCGACCACGGCCAGCATGGTGGCGGTGTGCAGGATGCGGGCACTGACCACCCCGGCTCCGCTTAACTGCACCGCGGCAAAAACGGTGGGCATCATGTGCACCAGATTCAGGCTCCCGGTCTCCAAAATCTTCATGGCCTTGGGAATGTGGTTCAAAAAAGCCGTCCAGACCTGGGGACCCAGCACCAGAGTGGTGGCCAGGATGAGGGCCACGGTCCCCGCCAGCATGGCAAGCAGAGCCTGCCAGCGGCGTCCGGCCACCAGGGCCAGCGGCACCAATACCGCGAGATGGGGCTTATAGGTAAGGAGGGAGAGCAGCAGGCCCGCCAGCCAGGGGTAACGGTCCAGCAACAGGAGGCCCCCCCCCAGGAAAATTGAAGAGAGAAAACCGTTTTGGCCGAAAAAGAGGTTCTGAAAGGCGCCGGGAAAGACCAGGGCAAACCAGACCACCCGGGGGTTGGGGGCAATGCGGTGGATGATAACCAGGTAGCCGGCTAGGGTGGTGGAAAGCCAGATAACCAGGGAGGGCAGATAAGGCAGCAGGCCGAAGGGGAGCAGCAGCAACAGGTAGCTGGGTGGATAAGGCCAGGGCACATTGAGGTCAACCCCGAAATAGGCCATTTCCACCGCGTGTATCCTGGAAAAGTCGTAAACCGCGGCCGGTTCTCCGCCTAACACCAGGGAGGCGGCGGCCCAGAAGTAAGAGAAATCCGGACCGATGGGGTGGCCGGAGCGGGGGGCATAAGCAGACTTGGCGATGATCCAGGACGCCCACATGCTCAGAAAGATGGCCAGGCAAAGGGGGGGCAGAATAAAGAACAATTTTTCCCTCACCCAGGGCCAATTTAATTTCGGAGTTCTCATGAGGTTTCCTTCGAACCTAAAATATCGGGAGCAGGGTGGGCCGGGATGTCTCCCGGCATAATTGCCGGGACATGGTCCAGGTTCTCCGGAAGAGCAGATGGAGACCCTTGGGCCGCCCGCCGCCAGGCTAGGAACAGGAGAGCCCCCAGGATCAAAGGGGCGGACTGCACGCGGGTGATTTGGGCCACACTGGGGGCCACCAAAGGAGTGAAATAACCCAGGATCAAAAATACCTTCTCCCCGGGCCTCCAGCCCCGGGTGTATCCTTCCCACCCCAGCCAGGCGAGAGGCAAAGCCAGGATGGCCAGGTCGTAGATAAAGCTATGGGGGATAAATAAGAGGATGGCCAGGACCGATATTGCATTGCGAAGAGGAGGAGAGGCGCCTCGCCACCATACCCAGGCCATTGCTGCGGCTCCGGCCAACATCACCGCCCCGTGCAGAATCCGGGCGGTGGCCGGATCGGCCCCGGCGAAAATCAAGGCGCAAAAGACCGTGGGCATTTTGTGGATTACAGAAAAACTGCCTGTCTCCAGGAGCCGGACGGCCCCGGGAAGGTTGCTCAGGAACCCCCTCCAGGTATCCGGTCCCAGGACCAAGAGGCTGGCCAGGATCAAGGCCGCGCAGGTAACCCCCATCCACCACAGGGATCGCCAGCGCCGCCCGGCAACCAGGGCCACCGGCATCAGGACGGCCAAATGCGGCTTATAGGTCAGGAGACCGAACAACACTCCCGCGGCCAGAGGGCGGCGATCCACCAACAACAGCCCGCCTCCCAGCAAGACCGCGGACAGGAAGCCGTTTTGCCCGAAGCCGAAATTCTGAAACGCGCCGGGGAAGGCCAAAGCCAGCCAGATTATTTGAGGATGGGGGGCGATGCGCCGGATGGTCCAAAGATAACCTCCCAGGGTGACGCCAAGCCAAAGAGCCAGGGAAGGAAGGTAAGGCAGCAGACCGAAAGGAAGTAGAAGCAAAAGAAAAGTGGGAGGATAGGGGAATGGCACTGTGGCTTCCTTCCCGAAAACCTGCAACTCTACGGCCTTAATCCGGGACAGGTCGTAAACCGCAGCCGGCTCTCCCTGGAGCACCAGGGAAGAAGCAGACCAGTAGTAAGAAAAGTCCCCGCCTATGGGGTTGCCGGATCGGTCCGCCAATCCGGAGCCGGTGGAAATCCAATAAAACCACGTAACCCCATAGAGGGCCACCAACAGGGGCAGAGAGACGGTGAGAAGCCTGGTTAACAGCCAGGGCAAATCCAGCTTGGCAACTCTCATGGGTTATCCTGCCGCACCCCAGGTCGGATCGGCATTATCGGCATTTCCAAACTTTGACCCTCCGGGCGCTTTTCCTTTTAATAGACAAAATAGATGCGGCAAGCCCGATCCAGGCTTTCCCGGGTTAGTGCAGGGGCTACCTGATTGAAGGTGCTGTAATCAATAATCTGTTCCAACAGGTCCCGGGGATGGCAGGCATCCATGGAACGCTGGGTTTTTTCGTAGAAGTTTTCCACCAGATAATCCACCGCATCCTGGTTGTAGTCTATCTGATACTGCCGGCAGTTTATTTTGAAGATCTCCAGGAATTGCTCCCTGGTGACATGGGTCACCTTCACCTTGGAGCGGATGCGCCTCAGGAAGGCGTCGTCCACCAGGGTGCGGGGCTCCAGGTTGGTGGCGAAGACCAGGAACTGGTCAAAGGGGATGGAGAACTTGTGGCCGGTGTGCAGGCAGAGGAAATCCTGGCGGTTTTCCAGGGGGATGATCCAGCGGTTGAGGAGTTCCTGGGGGGACATCTGCTGCCGGCCGAAGTCGTCGACAATGAACATGCCGTTATTGGCCTTCAGTTGCAAAGGGGCTTCATAATACTTCAAGGTAGGGTTGAAGGCCAGGTCCAGCATGGCCAGGGTCAGTTCGCCGCCCACCAGGACCGCAGGACGGCGGCTTTTCACCCAGCGGCGGTCCGTCTGTTCGAGGCCGGTTTCGCCCGCCGCCGGATGGGAGAGTTCGTCAAAGACCCGGATTACGTTGCCTTCCACATAGAGGGCGTAAGGGACCAGAATGATATCGTCCCACATCTTCCCCATCCTTAAGGCAATGGTGGTTTTGCCGTTGCCGGGGGGGCCATAGAGGAACAAGGGCTTGCCGCTGACCGCGGCCGGTCCCAGCAGCCCCAGGAGGTCCGGGGAGATTACCAGGTCCCGGAAGGACTCCTGTAGCCGGGAGGGTGTGACCTTACCCAGCTTGATGCTCTGTTGCCTGACCTGTTGCCAGTAGTCCTCCAGGCTTACCGGCGCCGGCCCCACATAGGCGTCATACTCCAGTAGCTGGCCCGCGCGCCGTTTGCCCCCTTCGGTAAGGGCATAGCGATGAGCCAGGCTTAAAGGGTTGGCCACCGGGCGCAAGGCGTCCGGCCCTCGCACTTCTACGTATTTTTCCTTGCGGAGATAATCCACCAACTGGTTGACGATGGTGGTGGGCAGCCGCAGGCGGTCCACCAGGTCCCCCAGGACGAAGACATCCAGATAAAAGGTGTGTTTTAAAGTGAGATTGGCCAGGAAGATTTCCGGCACCCCCACTTCCTTGAGAGATTGGGGTTGAGGCCGGTGGAGCCAGGAGGGTTCCCCCCCCGGTTTCTCGGTGGTCGCCGCAGTTTGGAATCTCATGGTCCGTCAGCCTCCCGGTCCGGAAAAAGTGGCCTAAAGGAATACTTACAGAAAATCGGCTTGCCGGCGACAAAACTTTAAACGCGGCCTCCGGGACATCCCGGGAAGGCATTAAGAAACGGCAAGGTCTTGTGGTTATAACTAATTATTTAATTAATACAATGAGATATTCTTTGGGATGAGTGTCCTTCCCGGGCAGCGATAAATGAGGGGGATATCCTTTAAGATTTTCTTCATTGTTGTCTGGAAAAATTTATTCAGGATTATTTAAGCCCGTGGAAAAACTTGCCGATAAGAAAACCAGAAAACGGAGGCCACCGAGAAAGGCAAACTGCCCGAAAGGGCAGGACGCAAAGTCACCGGCCTAAAACCCCAGGGTCAAGGCAGCGGGACTGCCGAAGTGGACGCCACAAAGAAAACAGCTTGGGTGACATTCCTGAGCCGATCTTTGGTGAGCTCGGTGAGCCGGAAAACCCGGAGTATCTAGAAGGAGGTGAGGACCAAACAATCCTTAATCCAAGTTGTCAACTGAAGTGGTCCTTATGAACCAAAAGCATTGCAGCAGACTCGCAACACAAAATTTGCAAGGAGAATAAAAATGAAGAACCTGCTCACCAAAGTCAAGAATTTCATCCGTGAAGAAGAAGGCGCCAGCGCCGTGGAATACGGCCTCTTGGTCGCTCTGATTGCTGCGGTTATCATCGGTTCGGTGACCCTGTTAGGGAATAACCTGTCCACCATGTTCACCAACGTCGCCGGGAGCATCGGCACTGGCAGTTAAGACGGTCTGACCATCTAGGGATGCAGGGAACGGGCCCCCTGCTGCTCAGAAACCGGGAGTGGCACGGGGCCTGTTTCCTGAGTAGGGGCAGAGTCATACGGAGGCAGTATGAAAAGCGCCGATGGAAAGCAGAGGGGCGCCAGCACGGTGGAATTTGCCCTTATCGCCCCCTTATTCATCGCCCTGCTCTTTGCCATCGTCGAATTCGGGATGATTCTCTATACCAAGGGCATGTTGACCCATGCCGCCCGGGAAGGAGCCAGGTACGGCGTAGTCTTTTCCACCCCCCGGAGGACCACGGCCGAAATTACCACTAAAGTCCGGGAATATCTGGACCTCTCCGGCCTGACTAATACGGCGACGGTGGCGGTTACCTATCCCGACGGAACTAGTGACAGCGGTAAGCGGTTAAGGGTAGATGTCAATTATACGTATAACTTTTTGGTCTTGCCCCAGAATATTAACAATTATCTGGCCGGAAAAATGACGGACCTCAACCTGACAGCCGATACCATCATGTATATGGAGTGATAAACTATGCGTCGCTTACCTCCCTGGCTGTGGCTTCTGATGGCCCTGGTCTTCGGGGCCACCGCTACCTTCATGGCCCTGGGTTGGATGAAGTCCCAATCCCAACGGCAGGTGGAGCAGGCCGCCAAAGTGCCCACGTCTCCGGTGGTGGTGGCAAACAAGGATATTGAGGCGGCCAACCCCTTAAGGGCGGAACATCTAAGCGTTGTCCAATGGCCCCAGGCAACCTGCCCCAAAGGCAGCTTCGGCAGAGTGGAGCAACTGACCGGACGGGTGACCACGCTGCCCATGAACGCCGGGGAACCCATCCTGGAGCCCAAGCTGGCGCCCCATGGCACTCCCGCCGGCATGGTGGCCCTGGTCCCTGCCGACAAGCGGGCCATGACCGTGAAAGTGGACGAAGCTTCGGGAGTGGCCGGTTTTATCATCCCCAACAACCGGGTGGACGTGGTGGCTTCCATCAACCGGGGGGAATTCAGCAACGATCCGTTGGCCAAAATAGTATTGGAAAATTTACGGGTGTTGGGCGCCGGGCAGAAGATCATTGAAAAGGATCCCGACGGCAAACCCCATATCGTGCCCACTGTCACCCTGGAGGTGTCGCCTGAGGAAGGGGAGCGCCTGGCCCTGGCGGCCCAGGAAAGCCATCTCTCCCTGGTGCTCCGGAGCCAAAAGGATGAAAATCCCACGGAGACCCAGGGGATAAAAACCTCCAAGTTATTCAATGGTGTGGGCGGGGAACCGGAAGCCGGCGGCCCGGCTGTGCAAATCATTCGCCGCCAGAAGGTGGAAGACGTGAACCTTCTGGATTCTTGGCGGCCGCTCGCGAAGAAAATACAGTCCGGGGATCAGGGGAGTCGTCCAGTAAATAAGGAACCGGTGCGTTCCACTCCATCATCCTCACCGCCTCTTTGAGAATAATAAGGAGCGCCGGCATCAGCAGTCCGTGAGCTTCTGATGGATCATTGCCACGGCCGATCCACCCCAGGGATGGAACAAGGAGATGGCCATTCGATTTTCTCTCTACTACCATTCCAAAGAGAATGGGGAGTATCTACAGAAAATCATCAATACTTCCCGTCAGGGAATGTTGGTGGACACCCAGAGTTTGGCCAATCTCCCGGCGCGGGTGAACTCCGGGACCGACGTTGTCTTTCTGGAATACCAGGAAGACGACGCCAAGCTCGACCGCTGGATCGAAAAGACCGCGGCTGATCCGAAAAGCCCCTCCATCTTTCTATTTTTGCACGAAATCACCACCAACAGCCTCTGGAAGGCCCTGCGGCTGGGAGTAAAGGAATGCTTTTCCTTCCCGATCCGCGTGGAGGAATTTCAGGAGGCCATAGACCGGCTGCCCACCCTGGATGCCAGCCTGGAAGTGGCGGAAACCACCCGGGTGGTCTCTTTCCTGGGCAGTAAAGGGGGGGTGGGCAACACCTTCATTGCCACCAGCGTCGCCCACCTGCTGGCCCAGGAGCGGAAGGGACAGGTGTTGTTGGTGGACCTGGACCTGCGTTACGGGCAGGTAATCTATTTTTTCGATGTGCAGCCTAAGTATACCGTCATTGACGTAATCGAAAACTTTGAGCGCCTGGACAAAGCCTATCTCCAGAGCCTGTTCCACTCCTACGACAAGTATCTCAGCATCTTGCCGGCCCCCTCGAGACTGGAGGAAGCGGAGGCGGTCACCGGGGAGCATTTTGAAAAAATCCTGCGCTACCTGAAAAATACCCGTCTCTTCAGCTGGATTCTGTTGGACTGCTGCCACCAGATGGACGAAGTCACCTTGAAGGCATTGGAACTGTCCGACGATATTCTGTTGGTGACCAACCCCGGTATCCCGGCGCTTTCCAACGCCAAAAAGTTGTTGGAGCTGCTCCAATTGCTGGACCTGGGAGGGGTGAGGTCCGAGGTCATCCTCAACTCCTGGCAAAAGCGGGGGGATTTGGGCGAGGCCGAGGTGGTGGGCTTTCTGGGGCGGGAAATCTCCAGCAAGATCACCTTCGATCCCCCGCAAGTGGGGCGCTGTATCAACGAGGGCCGCCCCATGGGGGAAATGGCTCCGCGTCACGCGGTCTGTCAAGAGCTGAAGGCCATTGCCGGCAGACTGCTGGGGGATGAAGTGAAGAGCGCCGCTTCCAGCCTGAAGTGGATCAGGCGCCTGGTAGGGAAGAGTTAGCTATGGGAATCATGGCCCGCATTCGAGAGCGATCCCCGGCAACGGACCGGGGGATGGCCGCGGCCGGCCGCGGCGACGACCAAAAAGAGAGCGCCTTTAATGAATTAAAGGGAAAGATTCATTACCGGCTCATCAACCTCCTGGACCTCTCCCGCCTGGCGGACACGGAAGATAAGCTGCTGCAGGAGGATCTGCGCCGGGGCGTGGATATCATCCTGGCCGAAGAAAACCTGGCCCTGCCGCTGCCGGAAAAAGACCGGTTGTGTAAGGAGATCCGGGACGAGCTATTGGGCTACGGCCCCCTGGAACCTTTGCTCCATGACCATACAGTGAACGATATCTTAGTGAACGGCTACGATCAGATCTTTGTGGAACGCAAAGGCAAATTGGAGAAGTCCTTCATCCGTTTTAACGACAACGCCCACCTGCTGAAAATCATCGAGAAGATCGCCGCCGGGGTGGGCCGCCGCATTGACGAATCTTCTCCCATGGTGGACGCCCGCCTGCCGGACGGTTCCCGGGTTAACGCCATTATCCCTCCCCTGTCCCTGGACGGGCCGTCGCTCTCCATCCGGAAATTTGCCCGGGACCCCATCCGGGTGCACAACCTGATCGGGTTCGGCTCCATTACCCAGGAAGTTGCCATGGTCTTGGAGGCCATGGTCCAGGCCCGGCTCAATATCCTCATCTCCGGGGGGACCGGCACCGGGAAGACGACCTTTCTCAATGTGCTCTCCAGCTTCATCCCCAATGATGAACGTATCGTCACCATTGAGGATTCCGCGGAGCTGCAGTTGCAGCAGGAGCATGTCGTCCGCCTGGAGACCCGTCCCGCCAACCTGGAGGGCATGGGGGAGATAACCCAGAGGGACCTGGTAAAGAACGCCTTGCGGATGCGGCCGGACCGCATCATCCTGGGGGAGGTGCGCTCCGGAGAAGCCCTGGATATGCTTCAGGCCATGAACACCGGCCATGACGGCTCGTTGGCCACGATTCACGCCAACTCCCCCCGGGACGCCTTGACCCGCCTGGAAACCATGGTCTCCATGGCCGGCTTGAACATTCCGGATAAGGCCCTGCGCCACCAGGTCTCTTCCGCCCTGGACGTGGTCGTCCAAATCGCCCGTTTGAGCGACGGCAGCCGGAAGATGATGGGACTGCATGAAATCATCGGCATGGAAGGGGACGTCATCACCGTGCAGGAAATCTTCGCTTATGAACTGATGGGACTTGACGAAGAGCGCAAGGTGAAGGGCCGTTTCATCACCACCGGCATCCGGCCCAAGTTTATGAAACGTCTGGAAGCCATGGGCATAAATCTGCCGAACCAGGTATTCCGGGAGACTTTTTAGGGCTGTTTTCGTTTTCGCTTAAAGAGAAATTGACCCCGAATTTTTTCCGAGTCCGAGCCATGAACCGACGGCGACTAATAGTGATGCTGATCTTTCTCTGCCTGGCCGTTTTAACCGGAGCGGCCGCAGGCGAGGATGATTTATTGTCCCAGGGGATCACGGCTTACAAGGAAGGCCGGTTTGAAGAGGCGGTAAATTATCTGGACCAATACCGCCAGCAGAATCCGCCCTCGGAGAAGGCCTGTCAATACCATGCCCTGGCCCTGAGTTCCCTGGGAAGGGCCGGTGAGGCCTTGATCGAAGTGGAGGGGGGACTGGCCCAGCACCCCAAGAGCGTCGATCTCATCATCCTCCAGGGCAAGCTGTTGGCGGGAATGGGCCATTACCAGGATGCCGCGGCGATTTTGTCCCGGGCCATTAAATTGGACCCCAAAAGGGGAGAGGCCTGGAAGGAGAGAGGCGCGGTCCGGGCCAAAATGAATTTACCGGGGGAGGCGGCAAAAGATTTGGATCAGGCGGTCCGGTTGGCTCCGGAAGACCCGGATGCCTTTATTCAACGGGGGATGGTGAGGGTCGGCCAGGGCCGGTTTAAGCCCGCGGAACAGGATTTCCAGACCGCCATCAAACTCCGGCCGGACCATCCTGAGGCTTACTTTCAGCGGGGAAATCTCTACTTCTATCATCTGGAGCAAAAGGAAAAAGCCCTGGCCGACTTTGAGGAGGCCTGCCGTCTGGGACTTGCCGCCGGCTGCCAGGAAGTGAAGAAGATTAAAGCCCTGGAACAAGCCCAGACCCCCCCGGAGCAAGAGCTGGAAATCCCGGTGCTCGGCCAGGCTTCCCAGGAAGAAGAGGCCGCTCCGGCTCCCGGCGCGACGGTAAATTTCAAGCTGCCGGGTGGAGATGAGGCTTCGGTTCCCCGGGTGAAGATTACCAGACCCCCGACCCCCCAGAAGCCGCCGAGGCATTCATACACCCTGGAAAATACCATTTATCCTTTGTTTCGAGGGATCCCTTATCCCCTCGTCCTCATTACTTTCCTCTGCTTCCTTTGTCTGGTGGAAGGAACCGTTTTGGCCCTGTCCGATTCGGACCGGCGCCATCAACGACGTTTGAAGAAACGGATGAAATTTCTGGAGGACCTGGAGAAGAAGGGACCCGCAGTCGAATCTTTATTAAAAGTCGATAGAATGAGCGGGATTCCCTGGATCCACCAGACCTTGAAGAGAATTCGGAGCCTGGATCAGGTGCAGACTTTACTGAACCAGGCTGGAGTCAGTTGGTCGGTGGGCCATTTTGTGCTCCTCACCCTCCTTTTAGGCGCCTTGGGGTTCTGTCTAGGCTTTTTTAAATTCGGGCCCCTGGGAGGGTTGGCCAGCGGGGCTCTGACTGGGTTCATCCCCACTTATTTATTGAGATTCAAGAAAAAGCAGCGCATTAAAAAGTTCGAGAAACAGCTCCCCGAGGCCCTGGACTTGCTGGCCCGGGGGCTGAAGGCCGGGCATGCCTTTGCAGCCGGACTGCAATTGGTGGCCGGGGAAATGGAAAACCCCATCGGCATGGAATTTTTTAAGACCTTTAAAGAGTATAACCACGGCCTGGACCTGAATACCGCGCTGCAAAATCTTTGTTACCGCATGGACTTGCGAGATCTCAGGTATTTCACCACTGCGGTGATGATTCAGCGGGAAACCGGCGGTAATTTGACCGAAATCTTGGAAAAGATCGCGGCCTTGATCCGGGAGCGGTTCAAATTGCGTAACCAGATCAAGGCCCTCACCGCGGAAGGCCGCCTCTCCGGATGGGTTTTAATGCTCATGACCCCGGCGATGGCGCTGATCATTCTGAAGATCAATCCGGACTATATCATGTTGTTGTACACCCACCCCCTGGGCCACATGATGGCTTTGACGGCGATTTTTTTCCAGATCATGGGCATGCTTTGCATCCGTAAGATCGTGAACATTAAGGTGTAAGAGAAGATGCCTGTTGCCCCGCTGCTATTCGGTCTCCTGGTGGCCGCCTGTGTCGGCTCCCTGGCCTCCTTTTTCCTGTTGGGCCGCTCCCGGGTCAAAGAGCGCCTGGGGATTCAAGCCAAACCGGAATTCCGCCGCCACGTGGAAGAGGCCCCCGCGGTTCTGCCTCCCGCGCTGGTGGAAAAATTCGAGAAAAAGCTGGGCATCCAAAAGGACAGCGGCAAGGCCAAGGAGCTGAAAAAGCTCATGGTGCGGGCCGGTATCTATAGCGAGCGGGCCCTATCCATCTTTTTCGGGATGAAATTGGGATTGCCCCTGGCCTTGCCCATTCTGGTCATGCCTCTGATGTGGGGGCGGGGCTACAGCACGGTCCTTATGATAGGCATCAGCTATGTCTTGTTTGCCGGGGGCTATTTTGCGCCCACTTTTATTTTGAAACGCCTGATAGAATCCCGCCAGAAAAAGATCCAAACGGCCCTGCCCGACGCCCTGGACCTCATGGTGGTGTGCGTGGAAGCTGGACAGGGTTTAAACGCCGCCTTGAAACGGGTTTCGGACGACTTTATGATGAGCTGCCCGGCCCTGGCCAAGGAACTGCAACTGGTCAATCTGGAGATCAACGCCGGTCTGGAAAGGGAGCAGGCCTTGCGGAACCTGGCGGACCGCACCGGCGTGGAGGATGTGGCCTCTCTCTGTTCCATCCTCATTCAGAGCGACCGCTTCGGCACCAGCGTGGCCACCGCCTTGAAGGTGCAGTCCGACACCCTGCGCACCACCCGGCGCCAGAAATTGGAAGAACTGGCGGCCAAGACCCCGGTTAAGTTGATCTTCCCCCTGATCCTCTTCATTTTTCCGGCCATTATGGTGGTAATCCTGGGGCCTGCGGTCATCAGAATTATGGAAACCATTATGAAAAAGTGAGCCTTCCTTCTATATCCTGGCCTGAAAAATTCAAAGTTCAAGGTTAACTGCCGGTAACTTTTCATAATTTACGGGTGAGCCAAAAGCTCATGAGCAACTGACCTGAAAAGTTCTAAGCGGTAGTACAGGCTTTCCAGCCTGTACGGATTGCCCGGGCGGGCGAGACGCCCGCCCTACCTGCTTTTCATGCTTTGCGGGTGGGCCAAAGGCCCATGAGGAGCTGTTCCCAAGTTCAAAGTTCAAGGTTCAAAGTCAACTACCCGAAGCCTAGGAAGTTTTTCGTAATTTGGGGGATGAGCCAACGGCCCTTTAAGAACTGCCGGGGAAAGAGCCGGATAATTATTAACCACCAATTTTGCCCGTTATTTTATGCAGGATCCACTTACCGCCGCCTATCTGGAAATCCTTCGCCAACGGGTCCTCGAACCTGAGGGGGGATTTGCCGGCCATGCGGGCGGCGGCTACCGGGCCGACGCCACGGCTTGGGCGGCAGTGGCTCTCGAAGCCGTGGGGCAAAGATCCGATTGGCTGACATTAGCCCGGGGATGCCTCGCCGCCCAACAACTGGCCGACGGCAGGGTCAGCCTTTCCCCCCAACACCCCGATGCCGTCTGGCCTACCCCCCTGGCCGTCCTTGCCTGGCATCAGGCCCGGGACTACCGGGAAGCCACTGATAAGGCCGCCCGCTTCATGTTGGCCACTACGGGCCGCCACTGGCCGCGGAATCCGAGTTTAGCTTATGAACACGACCCCTCTTTGAAAGGCTGGCCCTGGATCAGCGCCACCCATTCCTGGGTGGAGCCCACCGCCATGGCGGTCATGGCCTTGAGAATCAGCGGCTGCGGGGAGCACGAGCGAGTAAAGGAAGGGATCAGGCTGCTGCTGGACCGGCAATTGCCCGGAGGAGGCTGGAATTACGGCAACACCAAAGTCTTCGGCCAGGAACTCTTTCCCTTTCCGGAGAGCACCGGGGTGGCCCTCAATGCCCTGAGAGGCGCGGCCTCCCCGGCCCAGGTCCGGAAAAGCCTGGACTATCTGCACTCACGCCTTAAGGAGGTGCGCACCCCCCTGGCTTTGAGTTGGGGATTGATGGGGCTGGCCGCCTGGGGGGAAGGCCCGGCTGCGGCCGGGGCGTGGACCAAGGAATGCCTGGACCGGCAAGCAAGATACGGCGCTTATGACACCGTCTCCCTGTCCCTGTTGATGGCGGCATCCCGGGCCCCCCAGGGGCTGGAGAGCGTATTCGCCGTTAGAGGAAAATCGTGAACCATCAGGAAAGCCCCAAACGCCAGGGTTGGACCCGGCGGGAATTCATCGGCGCCGCAGTGGCCGGTACGGCCGTAGGGCTTGCAGGCTATTGGGGCTGGCGGCGGTTCCTGCCCGAAAGCCTGCCCCGGCCCTTTAGCCGGGAAAAATCGGCGGAGGCCTTTATCGCCCAGGCGTCCGGCTACCAGGCGGATCTGGTTTCCCTGATCTTAAGCGGCTTGAAGGAACTGGGGGTAACCCCCGCTGAAATCCGGGGGAAGAGCATTCTTCTTAAACCCAACCTGGTGGAGACCAGGCCGGGGGCCATCCATATCAATACCCACCCCCTGGTGGTCCGGGCCGCGGTGGAGGCCTTTCTGCACCTGGGCGCGGCCCGGGTGCTGGTGGCCGAAGGCGTGGGCCACCGCCGGGATTCCCTCCTGGTTTTGGAAGAGTCCGGCCTGGCGGAAGTGCTCCATGAAGACCGGATTCCCTTCGTGGACCTGAATTACGACACGGTGTTCACCGTGGCCAACGCCCATGGCGCCACCCGCCTGGCCGCCCTCACCCTTCCCGAGACCCTGAAGCAGGCGGACTGGATCGTCTCCCTGGCCAAAATGAAGACCCACCACTGGGCCGGGGTGACTTTGTCCATGAAAAACCTGTTCGGGGTCATGCCCGGCAGCTATTACGGCTGGCCCAAGAATATCCTGCACCACGCGGGCATCGAGGGCTCCATTGTGGATATCAACGCGGCCGTCAAACCGCAACTGGCCATAGTGGACGGCATCATCGGCATGGAAGGGGACGGCCCCATTATGGGGACTCCCAAAGCCGCCGGAGTGCTGGTCATGGGCCGCAACCTCCCCGCGGTGGACGCCACCTGCGCCCGCATCATGGGCATCAATCCGCTGCGTATTCCCTATCTGGACATGGCCGCCGGCCGCTTAGGTCCCATCCGGGAAGCCAATATCCGGCAACTGGGGGAATCCATCGCGATGGTGCGGACTCCTTTTGCCCTGGTTGACATTATCCCGGCCCACCAGGGCATTAGGTTATAGTCCCGGGTTCCGAGTTTTACCCTCGATCGATAATTTTCCCGGGAATTCCCGGCTTGGCCCAATCATAAAAAAGGAAACGGGCATGCAGGGGAAACAGCCGGATACAGCCGTGGGAGGCGGGATAACCGGGGACTATGCCTTCATGAATGAAATAGTCCAAGCCGATATGCAGGGCATGATCCATGGGCGCCTGATCATATTTAGTGGAATTATGGACTTGATCCATCCTATGCACCACGAAGTTTTTGATAGGCATCCGTTTATAGGTTCCGGAAGAAATGGGAAAACAGTGTTTCAATTCTCCCCATTCATAAAGTCCTAAATATTGCTGGCGGAGATCTATCAGAATGTACTTTTCATGATTGGCCGCGCCGGACAAAAATTCCGGCAGGATTTTCGGTTCGATGGAATAGTCGAGGGGCACGAACAATTTGTCCCTATCAGTGCTCATGTTACCCCGCCCATTTACCGTCAACAGATAATGAGTTTTATTAATAAGAGCAATCCTGTCCATAACCATGAGAGACTTTTTCTTTAAAGAAGGTATGGAATCGACCAATGTCTTTATGGTTTCACCGTTATCCAACATAACTTCTACGCAGGGCACGCCATAAACATCGGTTATCTCCCCTGTCGTCATCCTTCCCTGTGCGGCCAATTCCTCATAAATCGGACTATTTCGCTCCCCGTCTTGAGCTTGAACTGATGAACTCCAGAGCAGCAAAGAAATTATTATAGCACTCAGGAGAAGTATTGCTTTCATAAGTTGCCGCCTATTTTATTGATGCTGATATCCCTAGCCGGGGCCGCTTCCAATTAGCGACCTCTGCGAAAATCCCCCACTTGTCATTCTGAGGGAGCGGAGCGGCCGAAGAATCTCGTTTTTGGGGGCAATGCTTTTCCCGGCGATGTTGATAATTACAAGCAGATTGGAAATCCTGCTCGCCCAAAGACCAGATTCGCAACGAAGCTGCGCTCCGTTCAGAATGACAAACTAGCGACTTTCGCAGAGGTCTTAATTATAAAGATAATAATAGGCTGGCGCCTCCGCAACCTTGGCCGGAGGGAATAATCTCTACGGCGGACCTTGGGCTTGCTGACAATTAAAGGTTTAGGCCTTGAAAAACGGAAGAAGGAAAACGGAAAAACCGGCTTACCGCCCCGTTTCCAGCCTGGGTTTGATGGATTTTTCCATGGGTCTGATGATCAGCTCCACCCGGCGGTTGGCCTGCCTGCCTTTTTCATCGGCGTTGTCGGCCACGGGGCGGTACTCCCCGTAGCCGGCGGCCTCGAGGCGCGGCGGCTCCAGGTGCTGATCCTCCACGAAGTAGCGGACCAGAGCCGCGGCCCGGCCGGTGGACAGTTCCCAGTTGGAGGGAAATTGGGGGGTGTGGATGGGACGGTTGTCGGTGTGCCCTTCAATGGCGATCTGATTAGGGATGAGTTTTAAAATCCCCGCCAGCTTATCCAAGAGAGGTTTTGCCTCCGGCCTCAACTTCGCCTGCCCGGAGTCGAACAGCAGGAATTCCGGCAGCCTGAGCACCAAACCTTTGCCGGTGTGCAGGAGACGGACCTCCTCCTTTTCGATCTGCTCTTTCAGGGCGCCCCACATGGTTTTGGTGACTTCTTCCAGCTGGCTGGAGGGCGCGGCCCGCACCAGGGTGGCCCCCACCAGGTCGCCGCTGAGGCCGGCCGCGGTGTCTTTGTCCAGGCCGGAGTCAATGGGGAACCCCCCCAGAAAGACGGGGGCGCTGAGGGCGCGGTTGATGGAATTCTGGGCCACGTGGAGTTTTTCGGCGTCCAGGCGGCTGATGGCATACATGGTGACGAAGAAGGCCAGCAGCAGCGTGATAAAGTCGGCGTAGGACACCAGCCAGCGGTCGCGGTTGCCGCCGGCGGTATCTTTACTGGGGCGAACGCGCCGAAATCGCATGGGATTTGGCCTTCTCCGCGGGACGCGGGGGCAGACTTCTTACTTTCTCACCGGGGAGGATGGCCTGGGGAGGGAGTTCCGTCAAAAAGCCCCGCAATTTTTCCTCGATGAGGCGGGGGTGGTCGCCGTGAGCCAGCCCCAAAATACCGAGGAGCATCATCTCCTTGACCCGCATGCGCTTCTGGTGCCGCAGCCGCAGCTTGTGGCTGACGGGCAGAAAGAAAAGGTTGGCGGAGGCCACTCCATAGACCGTGGCCACAAAGGCCACCGCCACCCCGGTCCCCAGCTTGGCGGGTTCGGTGAGGTGCTGCATCACCTGGATCAGCCCCAGGACCGCCCCCAGGATGCCGATGGTGGGGGCGTAACCCCCCGCGGTATCGAAGACCCGGGCCGGCGCCAGCCCGGTTTCCTCCATCTGGCCCAGCTCCACCTCCAGGACCTCCCGGACCTTTTGGAAGTTGTGGCCGTCAATCACCAATTGCAGCCCCCGGCGAAAGAAAGGATCATTGATGCGGGGCAGGTCGGGCTCCAGGGAGAGCATCCCTTCCCGCCGGGCCCGGTAGGCGAACTCCACGATCCGGGCCAGGTAAGCCGGGCCGTCATCCTCCGGCTCCCGGAAGATCTGGTGGAATTCCCGCCACGCTTGCCGTAGCTGCGAAGGGGGGAAACTGATGAAGACCGCGCCGAAAGTGCCGCCGAAGACAATGACCATGGCGGTGATTTGCAGGATCATGCCCAGGGAGCCGCCTTCCAGGAAGTGGCCCCCGATCAGGGCTGCGCCCGCCAACAGCAGGCCGATAATGGTCGCTTTATCCATTCCTAGAGAAGTTCAAAGTTTAAAGTTCAAGGTTCAAAGTCATGCTGGGTACGCCACACGGCTCATGAGAGACTTTATTTAGAAAAGCCTCCTACGTCCCCGGTCTTTTCCCGTGCCCCAGGGTGGCAATGAGACCAGGGTGTATCGTTACCGGAGGCCGGCGAAAAAAACAAACCTCTGGGATGATTTTTATCCTATGTGACTTATCGGAAATTTAGGGGGAAGCTTTAGCACTTCCGGCGGAGGGCAGGGGAAATTTCCCGGATTTCGGGGGGCCTGCATGGCGGGGGTGAGCTGACTCCGCCAGGCGGCTTTGGTTCAGGTCTGGGTGGTCGTCACTTCCTTGGAGGCGGGGGCCGCTTCCCGGGGAGCAGGGGAGACTTCCACGGAAGCCGCTTTGGGTGCCGGCGGCGCAGGAACGTATCTGCCTTTGCGGAGGTTCTGGCTGCCGCTATAATGTTGGCTCACTAGTTTCAAGTAGCTGCGGGTCTCCTGGGGGAGGCGGCCCCTTTCCACGTTGCCCGGGCCGCAGTTGTATGCGGCCACCGCCTTGGGGACGTCGCCGTCATACCGGTCCAGCAGTTCCCGGAGGTATTTGGTGCCGCCGTTGATGTTTTGCCCGGGGTCATAGGGCCGCGTTACCCCCAGGTCCCGGGCGGTTCCCGGCATCAACTGCATCAAGCCCATGGCCCCCATGTGGGAAGTGGCCTGGGGATTAAAGTTGCTCTCCACCTTGATCACCGCTTTCACCAGCTCTTCCGGCACCTGGTGGCGGACCGAGGCGTTTTTGATCATGGATTCGAAGGCCTTGGGGTCCACTGCGCGGCCCCGGGATTTCACCGAATTAAAGAGGCGCGACTCTTCGGAACCTGAAGAGGACCGGGACGCACTCGGGTTCAGCCCCCGGCCGGAGCCGCGGCCCAAGGCGGAGCGCAGCATCATCCGGGACAGGTGGGCGTCTCCGGAATTGCGCAAAGGCCGGGGAAATTCTTGCCGCGTGCCGCCTGCGGCCTGGGGCCGATCCTGCCGGGTCATCAGGACCTCGCTCAGGATTTGGGAAAAACCCGGCGAGCCGGCGCGGCTGAGAGGGGACGTGATGCCCGGCCCCAGCGCCGCCTGTCGGGTCCCGGAGGCCCGGGTGGTTCCGGCGGCGGCAGCTATGAGTGACGTGTGACGGACCATGAATTATCCTCAGGCTATTACATTGCAATACCTGTGCCGTATGGATGACACCGTATTCCGTTTCTGAAGCTTTTGCAGAATGCAGATTTGATCCTGATTCTCTCTGCATTTTCTCCGCGTCCTCTGCGTCTCCGCGGTGAAAAAAAAGAGAGAATGCACCGCAGAGACGCAGAGAGCGCAGAGAAAAAAGGCGAACCGAGTGGTTCGCCCTAAAAAATATTCGTTCGTTAGACTGAGGTTCTTAACGGAACACGGGAAACGGTCTTAAAACCCCATACTGGTGAGCAGGTCGTTAACGGCCGCCTGATCCAGGACCCGACCGTCCACTGCACACACCTCAGTCTCAGAAGCTGAGGAGGTAGGCGCCAGGTTGGACATGAGCCGGTCGATCTCGTCCTGGGCCATCATGCCGCTTTCTTCCAGGGTAATGCCCGTTTGCTCCGCCTTCTTTTTCAGCTTGGTGCCCGCGGACACTACCATGGTCAAGATCTGGAACTGGAGGGAGCGCAGGATTTTCAAGACCTGGAGCAGACGCTGGCCGGTGAGGTCCTGGAAAGCCAGGGCCTCCATGATCCGGGACAGGGACGCGGTAATCCGGTCCAGGACCTTGGTGGTTTCCTGGATTCTGTCCTCCTCCAGGGCGCTGCCTTCGGGGCGGGCCGAGACTTCCGGCGCGCTTTGGGCCTGGGCGGCCAGGTCCTGGATCTTTTGGAAAAAATCCTCCCACAGGGGCAGGAAGCCAAGCGGCTGGGGCGCAGGGCCGGCGGCGGGCGCGGGGTCCGCCGCGGGGGCAGGCGCAGGCGCGGCCTCCGCCGGGTGTCCTTCCAGGGGCAGCTCGGGCATGGGGAAAAGTTTGCCCGCAGACGCCAGAATCTTGGTGAAGAGGTCCTGGAAGCGTTTATCCGTACAATGGCCATGCAAGATTTTAAGCGCTTCTTCCACCGGGAAATTGGTGAAGCCGTCTTCCACCGGCAGGTTTGCGCCCAGTTGGGCAAACGCGGCTTCCGCCTCCTGGGTGCGGAAAATCTCCCCCTGCTTGGCGATCAATGCCTTAAGGTGTTGCTTCAGGGCCTCATTGCCGCAAAATTCCAGAACTATCTGCAGGATTTCTCCCAAGGGAAAGTGAAGGCCCGGAGCGGGCGCGGCCGCAAGCGCAGCCGGCGCAGAGGCAGCCTGAAGCTGAAGATTCAATTCCTGTCCCTGTTCCACCAATCGGGCCAGGAAGGCCTTGGTCTCCTCGCCCCAGACGGTGGCCTGGGGTCCGGGCAGCGCCGGCGCTTCTTCCCAGCTTTCCTCCCCCGGGCCCAGGCTGACGATCTGCTGCCGCACCGCCTCGCAATCCTCCCGGATCTGCTCCACCAGA
This sequence comes from Deltaproteobacteria bacterium, assembly GCA_003599195.1. GTDB lineage: Bacteria > Desulfobacterota > Desulfobaccia > Desulfobaccales > 0-14-0-80-60-11 > SURF-52. The sequence continues at coordinate 43,693 of QZIZ01000158.1, forward strand.
TCCAGGATATTAAGGGTGGCCCTCTCCGTCATCTCCAGGACATCGTTAAGCTGGACCCGGACATGGTCTATCTGTTCGCCGGGGGAATCTATCTGGCTGTTGATGACTTCGGCGATGGTCAGGTCCTGAAGGGAGAGATTGAGCTTCTTGGCCAATTGCCCCAGTTCCGTATAAATATCCTCGGAGATCTGGCGGTAATAATGCATCTCTTCCACCAGCTTCCCGGATTCGCCGTTGCCCTGGGGCAACTGCGGCAGGGGCAGGGCCGCGGGCGCGGCCATGGCTGCGGCGGCAGGCATCCCCTCCCTGGGGGGAGTCAGGCGGATATTCAAGGCCAGGCCGTCCACCAGAATGCGGCAATCTCCCTGGCCCAACTCCAGGCTCAATTCGTATGGTTTCCCGTCAGCCATGCGGCACCTTCTCTTGCCCGTGGAGAGCAAAACGCCTGCTCCCACGCAGATCTAATTGAAAAATCAGGAAATTATATCCCGGGCCGGTTCTCGGACCCAAAAAAGGCATTATTCCCCGGATAACCACGGGTATATTTCTGTTATCGACGGGTGAGAGTTCTAACTTAAATGAATTATGGGATATTTTGAAAATAAAGAAGTCTGAGGTGATGCCTGAATGGAGACGCTATTTAATGGGGATAAGGGCATTTAAAGTAAGCGGTAAGCAGTGAGCAGTAAGCAGTTAAAAGGAGCCCCTTGTTTTTTCTGCTCACCGCTCACCGCTCACTGCTCACAGATTACATCTTCAGATCGTCCCGGGTCTTGGCCACTGCGGCTGCGCTCTTTTGCAGCATGGCCTCTTCTTCCTTGGTCAGTTTCAGGGGGATGATCTTTTCGATGCCGCCGGCGCCCAGGATGACCGGCACACCGAAGTAGAGGTCGTTCAGGCCGTATTCGCCGGTGAGATAGGCCGACACCGGCACCAGGCGCTTCTGGTCCTTCAGGATGGCTTCGGCCATCTGCACCGCGGCCGCCGCCGGGGCATAAAACGCGGAGCCGGTCTTAAGCAGGGCCACGATTTCGCCGCCGCCTTTGCGGGTACGCTCCACCAGGGCCTGGATGCGCTTCTTGGAAAGCAGGCTGGTCAGGGGCACGCCGCTGATGTTGGTGGCGCTGACCACCGGGACCATGTCGTCCCCGTGGCCGCCCAGCACCATGGCCTGGACCTCCTCCACCGCCACCTTCAGCTCCATGGCGATGAAGCAGCGGTAGCGGGCGGTGTCCAGGATGCCGGCCATGCCCATCACCCGTTTTCGGGGGAAGCCGCTCACCTTGTAGGCCACGTAGCACATGGCGTCCAGGGGATTGGCCACCACAATAATAAAGGCATTCGGGGATCTGGCCGCGATTTCCTTGGTCACTGTGGCCACGATATTTTTGTTGGTATTGATCAGGTCTTCCCGGCTCATGCCGGGTTTGCGGGGGATGCCCGCGGTGATGATCACCACTTTGGAACCCTTGGTGGCCTCATAGTCGTTGGCCCCCACCACGTCCACGTTAAAGCCGAAGATGGGCCGGGCCTGCATCAGATCCAGGGACTTGCCTTGGGGCATGCCCTCCACCACGTCCACCAACACCACGTCTGCCAGGTCCCGGGCTGCGGCCCAATGGGCGCAGGTGGCGCCCACGTTGCCTGCCCCTACTACAGTAATCTTCGGGCGACCCATGAGAAAATCCTCCTTAATTCAGGTGAGTTGAGGGGAGGGCCCGGGACTTGGGGGTCCTGCCCTCACCCCAAACCCACCCCTCCGCCACATCTCAATAAGCCCGCATAGTCTCTTGTGGGGGCGAACCTGGTGTTCACCCGCCATCCAGGGCGAACACCAGGTTCGCCCCTACAGATTCCATGACTGAAGGATTGAAAAAGGCAGAGGGATATGGGTCTGCGGCCCTTAGTCCACTCCCCAAAATTATCCTTTTTTCTTTATCTTTTCTCGGTGCGTCGTGCAATCAAAAATTCCCGTATGGGCATTGACATGTTAGAGTAATAATACCGTTTTCGGTTTGCGGTTTTCGGTTTCCGGTTAGAAGAAACAAGATTATTCAATGAGTTAGATTGCAGGTTGGCTGCATTTGCACGCGGTCTGCATAAGACTTATATTTGCGGGAATCAGCGGAGAAATCATGATTTTTTGGCAAGTCTACCTGCGGGCCTTGAGGCTCCCTTTTTTGACCGGCTCCCTCATGCCGGTGGCCGTGGCCGGGGCGTTGGCCTACCTGGAGATGGGGAGGTGCAGCCTGACGCTGCTGGGCCTCACCTTCCTGGGGGTGGGCGCCCTGCACTCCGGGGCCAATCTCCTCAATGATTACTACGACTCCTTCGGCAGTGACCCCATCAATGTCCACGCCACCCCTTTCAGCGGCGGCAGCCGGGTGATTCAAGAGGGCGGGCTGACCCCGGCCACGGTCCGCTTCCTGGCTTTCCTCTTCCTGGGGGTGGGATGCGTCTGCGGCTTGGCCCTGATCTTTCTGGGACGGCCCTGGGTGGCGGTGTTGGGAACCCTGGGGCTGTTGGCGGGATATCTCTATTCCGCTCAACCCGTGCAGTTGATGAGCGCGGGCCTGGGGGAGGCCGCCATCTTCCTGGCCTTCGGGCCTTTGGTGACCTGGGGGACGTATTACGTCCAGACCAATGCCCTCAAGCCGGTGGGCCTGGCCATCGGCTTGCCCCTGGCCTTTCTCATCACCGCCATCCTCTGGATCAACGAATTTCCGGACCTGAAGGCGGACGCGGCAGCCGGCAAACGCCAGTTGGTGGTGCGCTTAGGGATAAAAAAGTCCCGCTGGGTTTATGCCGGGCTGATGCTGGCCCCCTTTCCCAGCCTCTTTTTTCTGATGGAACTCTTTCGCCTGCCGGACCTCCTGGCCGCGGCCTTGGTGGCGCTGCCTCTGACTGTGCAGGCCATCCGCATCGCCTTCCGGGTCCCGCCCACGGAGCCGGAGTTCATCCCGGCCCAGGCCCGGACTATCCAGACGCACGTGCTGGTGGGGCTGGCCATGACGTTGGCATTATTGTACGCGGCCTGGTGGCGGTAAAATGTATGGTGCGTTCCACGCACCATTTCTGGCTCCTTCTGTCATTCTGAACGGAGCGCAGCGGAGTGAAGAATCTCGTTTTTTTCCCCATGAACTCCCAGATTCTTCTCAGCGCTTAGCAATGACATAAGAGTCCTTATTACCAAAAGGAGCATCCGAGAAATGAACCTGCTGGAGGAAATCCGCAGCATCGCGGCCGGGATTTCCGGGGAGCTGCACGAAAAAAAGGGCGTCTATACCCTGGAAGCGGTCATTGCCGAACGCAAGGGCTGGCTTTCCCGGAAGAAGTTAATCTACCGGGCCAAGTTCTCCATCGACGAGGCCAATAAGGAGCTGCATTTTACGGAGCTGCTCAAAGAGAGCGGTTTCGGCCTTTCTTCCGGGGACGCAGACACCGGCCCGGGGTTCGGCTTTAAAAAAGAGACCTACAAAACCGGCCTGGGGCCGCGGGAAGGAACCATCGAGGAACAATCCACCCTCTTCGGGGAGAAATACCAATACACCTTCGAGTGGGGCAAAATCAGAAAGGCCATCGAAGAAAAAGCCCAGGCGCTGGGGTATAAGTTTACTTACCACCTGACGGGGTGGGGGGTGTAGGGTGCGTCTTACGCACCATTTTAAGGGCGGCCCGTTGGCATCCAAAGATGGTGAGTGGAACGCACCTACGCCGGCCCAGGCGAGAAGCTGGACCACCAGGGATTTATCCTGGTTCCCAAGCTCCGCTTGGGAACCCACTTGCTAAGAAGCTCTGCTTCTTCAATGCCTCCAACGGAGCCAATTGCGGCGAAGCAGAGCTTCGCTGCCAAGTGCGTTCCCAAGCATAGTTTGGGAACGAGGGAAAGAGGTGTCCAAGCAAAGCTTGGACTAATATCTTTCGTTCCCAAGCACAGCTTGGGAACGAGAACAGTGGGGTCATGCCAAAGTTTATCTTTAAAAAGATTCTGCTAAACGACGGCCCGCCCGCCGGCGATGTCTCCCCCCGGGAGATGTCTGCGCAGCTCAAGAAAAGCATGGACCGCCTCAAGGCCGCGTTTTTCGAGACCGGCACCGGCCGGGTGGCCTATGAGCGCATTAAGGAGTCGGAGGAGTATCAGGCCCACCTCCAGCTGAGCAATAATCTCAAGGCCATGGATTTGGGCCTGCTGGCCCGGCGGGAAGAGAAGATTGCCTTTTGGATCAATCTCTATAACGTCATCGTCATCCACGGGGTGATTGCCTTGGGGATCAGGGATTCGGTGAAGGAGATCTGGAACTTTTTCCGGGGCATCTATTACCAAATTGGCGGCAACGCCTTTACTCCCGACGACATCGAACACGGCCTCCTCCGGGGCAACCGGCGGCCGCCTTATTCCTTGTTCCGGCGTTTTGGGGGCGGGGACCCGCGGCTGAACTTCATCGTCGAGCCCCTGGACCCCCGCATCCACTTCACCCTGGTATGCGGCTCCGCGTCCTGCCCCTTCATCGACGTCTACACCCCGGAAAATCTGGATTGGGAACTGGACACCGCAGCCCGGTCCTTCATCAATTCCAGCAGCGTGGCCCTGGAGCGGCCGCAGAACAGCCTGTCCCTGTCTTCCATCTTCAAGTGGTATGCCCCGGATTTCGGGGCCGATCAAAGTGCGCGCCTGCGCTTCATCGCCGGTTTCCTGGATAATGCGGAGGACCGGGCTTTTATTGAAGAGCATGCCGCCAGCTTAAAAGTGAGTTATCAAGCTTATGATTGGCGTTTAAATCAATAAAAGATTAACCACGGAGACACAGAGAGCACAGAGATTCACAGAGAATTAAAAACATTTGTGCCTTGGCAAAGCCAAGGCACAAATATTATTTACTCTGTGAACCTCTGTGTCCTCTGTGCCTCTGTGGTTAATCCTTTCAGGAGTTCAACATGGATGCACCCGTTTTAGTGGAAGTAACCCGGGGGCCGGCGGTGGAGAGCCGCCACCGGGGACAGATCGCGGTCGCGGACCCCAAGGGCGCCCTGGTGAAGCAGGTAGGCGACCCGGAGGCCCTGGTCTGCATGCGCTCTTTGGCCAAGCCTTTCCAGGCCCTGGCCCTGCTCACCACCGGCGCGGCCCGGGCCTTCGGATTCGGCGCGGCGGAACTGGCCCTGTTTTCGGGCTCGCTCTCCGGCCAGGATTTTCAGGCGGATCTGGTGACCCAGGCCCTGGCCCGGCTGGGATTGAACCCGGAGGCGCTGCAATGCGGCGTGCACCCGCCGCTGCACCGCCCCACCGCCCAGGCCCTTACCAAGGCCGGGGCCAAGCCCACGGCTTTGCGCAACACCTGCGCGGGCAAACACACGGCCATGCTGGCCTTGTGCGTCCATCATAAATGGCCCACCGAGAATTACCTGGCGGTGGACCATCCGGTGCAGCACCTGATTTTGGGCACCGTGGGCCGCATGGCGGGGCTGCCCCGGGAGGACATCAAGGTGGCCATCGACGGCTGCGGCGCGCCGGTGTTCTTTATGCCCTTGAAAAACATCGCCCTGGCCTACGCCCGCCTGGCCGCGGCCCAACCGGGGTCGCCCGGCGGCGATCTCCTGGCCGCGATCCTGGACCACCCCCGGCACATCGCCGGGGACGGCCGCCTGGACACCGATGTTATGATTGCTTTGCCGGGCATGGTCTTCGCCAAGTCCGGGGCCGAAGGGGGGTACGCCCTGGCTCTGAAGGAAGGCGGCCTGGGGGCGGCCCTGAAGATCGAAGACGGCTCCTCCCGGGCTTTGAACCCCACGGTGGTGGCGGTCCTGGACCAGTTGGGGGTCTTAACCCCCGCGGCCAAAGAGGCCCTGAAGGCTTATGCCCAGCCTCCCATCCTGAACCATCGGAAGGAAGAGGTGGGGCGGATCAAGCCGGCGTTTTCCATGTGAGCAGTGAGCGGTGAGCAATGAGCAGTAGTCAGTGGTCAGTAATCAGGGACCGGTAGAAAACATGCCTTCAGGGGATTTTTCTTAACTGCTCACCGCTCACAGCTTACTCCTCACTGTCCTTAGAAAAGCCCTTGAATCTTTAACCAATCGTGCTATAGTCCTAGGTTATGCGTGGTTGCCCGATATCGGGGGAAGGAAACGGCAAGCGGTCATGAAAGTCCTTTGGGCCCCCTGGCGCATGGAATATATCCTGGGGGAAGACAAGCACCAGGGCTGTATCTTTTGTCCGGTACCCGGAGAAGACCTGAAAGAGCGGCTGGTGCTCTTTACGGGCCGCTTGAGCCGGGTGATGATGAACAAATACCCGTATATCAACGGGCACCTGCTGATTTCGCCGCTTAGGCACAAACCCGGTCTGAAGGACCTGACGCCGGAGGAACTCCTGGACCTGCAATTGAAGCTCCGGGACTCCCTGGCGATTTTGCGCCAGGTGATGCGCCCCGACGGATTCAACGTGGGCCTCAACTTAGGGATTGTGGCCGGGGCCGGGGTGGAGAGCCACCTCCATTTTCACGTGGTGCCCCGGTGGAACGGCGACACCAATTTTATCCCGGTTTTTGCCGACGTCCGGGTGATTCCGGAACATTTCCGCGAGACTTATGAACGCCTGGCGCCGCACTTCCAGGCCCTGGCAGACGAGGATCAGGCATGCGCTTCTTTAAAGTGATTTTTTCCTCCCTTTTGGGAATCTTTGGGATCGTCTTCATCGTTCAGAATCGCGAGGTGCTGGAGCGCACCGTCCAACTACGACTGGAGCTTTATTTCCATTCCTTTCAGAGCGCGGCGATTCCTTTATGGATCCTGATTCTGTTCACTTTCTTCCTGGGGGTGTTCACCGCCTGCCTCTACGGCCTTTATGAACTCCTGAAACAACGCCAGACCATCCGCACTTTGAGGCATAACCTGGAGATCGTGGGCCAGGAACTGAAACGGGCCTCCGCCGCCGCAGCCGCGGAAATCCCCCGGGAACCGGAAGTCGTACCCCGGCCGATGAGTGAGCAGTAAGCAGTGAACATTAGGCGGCAAAAAATATTTAACCGCAGAGACGCAGAGGACCCAGAGATTCGCAGAATAAAAATATTTGTGCCTTGGCTTGCCAAGGCACAAATATTTTAATTCTCTGCGAACCTCTGTGCTCTCTGCGCCTCTGCGGTTAATCAATTATTACCCTGCTCACTCCACCTAACCGCCATGTCCGAGGCACCTGCCGATAAAATCACCCCCATGTTGCGGCAGTATCTGGATTTGAAGTCCAGGTACACCGACGCCCTGGTGCTCTTCCAGATGGGGGATTTCTACGAGATGTTCTTCGAGGACGCGGAGAAGGGCGCCGCGGCCCTGAACATCGTCCTCACCAGCCGCAGCCGCCAGGACGCGGAGCGCATCCCCATGGCCGGGTTTCCCATCCACGCGGCCCAGAGTTATCTCTCCCGTCTGTTGGAGCAGGGTTTCAAGGTGGTGGTCTGCGACCAGGTGGAGGACCCGGCTGCCGCCAAGGGCTTGGTGCGCCGGGAGGTGACCCGCATCCTCACCCGGGGGACGCTGGTGGACCCGGACGCCCTGGACAGCCGCCGGGACAACTACCTGGCCGCGGTGGCACTCCAGGGCCGCAAATGGGGCCTGGCCTTCCTGGAGTTGTCCACCGGGGAATTTTGCGTCACCGAAGGGGAAGGCGCCGATCCCCTGGCAGATGAGCTCTGGCGCCTGAAACCCTCGGAAATCCTGGTGTCCGAAGACCTGGACGCCAAATTCCTGGAATGCGCCCTCTTTCCCTTCGACGTCCCTCCCACCCGCCGGGTGTTGGGGCCATACGCCTTTGAGTTCCAGGCCGCCCGCCAGGAGTTGGGACGGCAGTTGGGCACCCTTTTTCTGGACGGCTTCGGCCTGGAGGCTTACCGCTCCGGGGTGGCCGCGGCCGGGGCCATTCTCAGGTATTTAAAAGATTCCCACCATCCTTCACTCCCCCATATCGACCGCTTGCTGCCCATCAGCCGGGACGATTACCTGGGGCTGGATGAGGCCACTTTAAGGCACCTGGAGGTTTTCGAGACCTGGCGCAGCCGCTCCCGCCAGGGCTCCCTCCTGGAGGCGCTGGATGCGGCGGTCACCCCCATGGGCAGCCGCAGGCTGGGTAGTTGGCTGCGTTATCCTTTGAAGAACCTGGCCCGCATCGAAGCCCGCCTGCAAGCGGTGCAGTTTTTTAAGGATAACAGCCTGCTGCGGCAGCGCTGGCGCCAGTCCTTGAAGGGTATGGGGGACCTGGAGCGCCTCACCGCGCGTCTGGCTTTGGAGCAGGCCCTGCCCCGGGAGGTGGCTGCGGTGGGCCAGGCCCTGGGCCGCCTGCCTTTGCTTAAGGAATTATTGGCCGGGGATTTGCCTCCCCTGGTGGCGGCACTGGCCGGGGACCTGGAGAACCTGGAGGACCTGGAGACTTTAATCGCCGGGGCCCTGGCCGACGAGCCCCCGGCCAACCTCGCGTCCGGGGGCATCATCCGGGAAGGGTACGACCCGGAACTGGACGAGCTGCTGCAATTTACCCGGGAAGGCAAAGACTGGATCGCCCGCCTGGAGTCCCAGGAAAGGGAGCGCTCAGGGATAAACTCCCTGAAGGTCAGGTACAACAAGGTCTTCGGCTATTATCTGGAGGTCTCCCGGGCCAATCTGGACCGGGTGCCGGAGGATTATATCCGCAAGCAGACCCTGGTGAACGCGGAGCGCTTCATCACCGCGGAACTCAAGGAGTACGAGGCCCGGGTCCTGGGCGCGGAAGAGGCCCGCCTGAAACGGGAAGTGGAGCTCTTCACGGAGTTGCGCCGCCGCTTGGGGGGCGAGTCCCTCCGCCTGAAAAAAGTCGCCGCAGCCCTGGCCCGGCTGGACGCGCTCGCCGCCCTGGCGGAAGTGGCGGCCCTGCACCGTTATTGCCGTCCCAGGGTGGCGCCGGAGCCGGTGCTGCAGCTCACCCAGAGCCGCCATCCGGTGATCGAGCGGATTCTGCCCCCCGGGAGTTTTGTGCCCAATGACTTGGCCCTGGACGGCGACTCCCAGGTGCTCATCGTCACCGGGCCCAACATGTCCGGCAAATCCACCATCCTCAGGCAGGTGGCCCTCACCGTGCTTTTGGCCCAGATGGGGAGCTTCGTGCCCGCAAAAGATGCGGTGGTGGGGCTCACCGACAGCATCTTCACCCGGGTAGGCGCGGTGGACGACATCGGCCGGGGCCAGAGCACTTTTCTGGTGGAGATGCACGAGACCGCGCGCATCCTGCATCAGGCTACGCCCCGGAGCTTGGTCATCCTGGATGAAATCGGCCGGGGCACCAGCACCTTTGACGGCCTGGCCCTGGCCTGGGCGGTGGCGGAGCATCTCCACGACCTGGCGGGCGCGGGGGTGAAGACCCTGTTCGCCACCCACTACCAGGAACTCACCCAATTGAGCCGCCTCAAGCCCCGGGTGAAAATTTTCCAGGTATTGGTGGCGGAAACCGGGGGCCGCATCGTCTTTCTGCACCGGCTGGCCCCGGGCGCGGCCGCGCAGAGCTACGGCATCCAGGTGGCGCAGCTCGCGGGGGTGCCGGCCATGGTCATCTCCCGGGCCCAGGAGGTGCTGGAAAACCTGGAGGCCGGGACGCTGGACCCCGCGGGCCTGCCCCGGCTGGCCCGGCACCGACGGCGGGCAATGAAAGATGAATTACAACCAAACCTTTTCCACCGTGACCCATCTCCTTAGAAAAATATATTTTTACAAATTAATAATTCTTTTAAATTTATGCCGGTTTTTGCTAAGTTAGCAGAAGAAAATATTATTGGGAAAGGAGATGAAAAGATGAGTCCAAGAAATTTGAATTTTATCACTTTTCCAACAGGTAAGGCCTTTGTAATTCTGATTGTTTTTGTTTTTTTTGTCACCTCTGAGGCTTATAGTAAAGATTTTTGCACCTTCCTTAGAGTAATAGGCCAGGTTTTTCATTTGAAAGAAAACAAGCCACCTGGAATGCCTGCTAAAATTCAGGAAGGTGCTTCTGAAGGGGATGGTGTCCATACCAAAGTCGCCTCAAGAACACATCTTTGTTTGATTGACACCAGCGACCTCTTCATAGCGCCAAAAAGTGAAGTTGTCATGGAGTCTTATCTGCTTGATCCCCCAAAGAGCAAAGAGACTGTAGTCACTTTAGTTACCAAAGGTCTTATCCACATGGTTGTTAATTTCTTAGATAAAGCAAATCCGCCAAAATTCTTTATTAAAACAGAAAATTCTATAAGCGCTATTCGAGGTACTAATGTATATGTGCTTATCGGTAAGAATTTTACCGATGTTTTTGTAAAAACTGGTCACATTCGTGTGGGGGCAATTCAAAATAAAAGAGCGGAAAATACGCTTCCAAGGCTAGTTGAAAAACAAATGGAAATTTGCGCTGGGGGTGGAGGTGGCGCAGGCGCTGCTGTTCTTAAAGGTGCTGAAAAAATTGGGCATGACACAATTCTAGGCCCACAAAAAGCTATAAGGATTTTCGAAGGGATATCTGCCTCCTTTTCTAAAAAAGTGAGTGTTCCACTGGAATATTTCGACCGGTTAGATAAATTAATGATTACCGGTCTGCCGGATCAATTCCAGGAAGGCAAAGACCCCAAACAGCTGTTGGATCTCATAGGTCTTTTATAATTATTAACTCAACTTTCTATAATAACTACAATTGTAGCCTGGGCGCTTTGCGCCAAAGCTACAATTAATCTCTCTGTGAACCTCTGTGCTCTCTGTGCCTCTGTGGTAAAGGTATTTAAATCATGAAAAAGGTAATAGTCATCTTCGGAATGATGGGCACCGGCAAGACCACTCTGGCCCAGGCCCTGGGTAAGGAAATGGGCTGGCCGGTGGTGCACAGCGACGCGGTGCGCAAAAACCTGGCAGGTCTGACGCCCACCACACCCACGCCCACAGAGTTCGGGAAGGGGATTTACGACGAGGACTTCTCCCGGCGCACTTACGAGGAGATGCGCCGCCAGGCCGTGGAGCACCTGGCCGCGGGCCAAAATGTCATCCTGGACGGCTCTTATAAGCGGGACGCGGAGCGGGACCTGGTGCGGATACTGGCCCGGGAAAACGGCGCAGCCGCCATTTTTTTGTATTGCGCCTGTCCCGTGGAGGTGGTTAAGGAGCGGCTGGACCTCCGGGCCAAAGACCCCGAATCCATCTCCGACGGCCGGGAAGAAATCCTGGAGGCCCAGGCCAAAGATTTCGAACCCGCGGACCTGACGCTCTCCGATATCTGGGGGGTGAACACCAACCGGGAGTTGCCTGCGGTTCTGGAGAAGGTGAAATTTCTGCTGGAAAGATAGAGACGCCGCGCTTCCCTCGTTCCCAAGTTGCACCTGGGAACGAGAAAAAGAGGTCTTAATATTATTTATTCCACCTAGCCCCTTCCCCCCAGCAACCGATTCTCAGCCAAATGGAAGGCCTGCTCCATCAAGGTCTCCAGGTTGACCACGTCTTCCCGGTTATAGGTGAGGAGGGTGGGCAGCGCCTGGTAATCGCCGCGGCAGTGGCGGTCCCAGAGGAGCACGGCTTCGTAGCCGTCCAGGCCGTCCACCTCCGGGGGCCGCTTAATGCCGAAGCGGGGCTCGATGCGCTTCAGGCCGCCCTTAAAGCCCAGGCGGGCCAGGATGAAACGGAGGTCCAGGTGCACCGGGGGGAGTTTTAGTTCCGGGAAATAGGCCCGGAGCACGGGGAGGTCGAACTGGCTGCCGTTGAAGGTGATGACCAGGTCCAGGTCTTCCAGGGCCTGGGGAAATTCCTCCAGGTTTTGGCCGTGGACGAACTGGCGCATGGCCTGGCCGTCATAGAGGCCCGCGACCGTCACTTGCAGGCCCGGCCAGGTGTAGCCCGTGGTTTCGATGTCCAGGTACGCGGCCCGCTGCCTAAAGCGCCGGAAGAGCCGCCAGCGCTCCGCCGGGGGGAGGAGGGGACCGAAATAACCGGGGTTATCCTCCT
>QZIZ01000174.1 GCA_003599195.1 Deltaproteobacteria bacterium
AATTTGTCCGCCATAAGGGTACCGAATCGTCTTCAAAGAGGACGACGTAGCTTAATGCAATGGTTTTTCAACAGCCTGTTAGGGGCGGACCCAAGGTCCGCCCCTAACGAAAAAGCGTTTGCTGTGGAATCGGTATGAGAACAATTAGCTGCGTTTCCCTGCTCTTTGCGGAAGATTGAGCAAGGAAACAAAGAGGATAATTTTAAACTGGGGATAAAAAGGGCTGCTTTTACAACAGCCTGGCCCCCAATTCCGCCACGTCCGACCTCTCCCCTTTGACCAGGGTGATGTGGCCGGAAATATTTTCTTCTTTGATTCTTTCCACTAAATAGCTCAAACCGTTGGAGGAGGCGTCGAGATAGGGATGGTCGATTTGTTCCGGATCGCCGGTGAAGACGATCTTGCTGCCCTTGCCGACCCGGGTGAGGATGGTCTTGATCACGTGCGGTGTGAGATTCTGGCTTTCGTCGCAAATGATAAACTGCCGGGGGATGCTTCTGCCCCGGATATAAGTCAAGGCCTCCAATTCGATCCTGCCGTTGCTCAGGAGATAATCGGTGCCGCCGTTATGGTGCAGGTGGTCATTGCACAGATACTCCAGGTTGTCATAAATGGGCTGCATCCAGGGCCGGATTTTGTCTTCCTTGTCTCCGGGAAGATACCCCAGGTCGTTGCCCAAGGGCACAATCGGCCGGGTGATCAGCATGCGGTTGTATCTGCCGTTTTCCTCGTAAATCTTTTCCAACCCCGCGGCCAGCGCCAGGATGGTCTTCCCGGTCCCGGCCTTGCCCACCAGGGTCACGATCCTGAGGTTGTCGTCCAAAAGCAGGTCCAGGGCGAATTTCTGCTCCTTGTTCAAGGACTTGATGCCATAAACGGACTTGCCGTCATAAGAAAGCTTATTCAGCCTCTTGCCGTAGTATCTGGCCAGAGCCGACAGCGACGGATTTTCCCGGACTTTCAGGATGCAGAACTGATGGGGCTGGAGATTATTTTGCGGAAAGTCGAGAAAACCGTCCCGATAAAACCGGTCTATTTCCTGGTCGGAAAAATATAGCTCGCAAACTCCCTTGTATAATTTAGCATAATCGACTTTATCACTATAAAAATCTTCAGTGGTTATTCCTAAAACGTCGGCTTTTATTCTCAGATTCAGATCTTTAGTCACCAACACTACCGGATCGTTTTCATTATTAGTCAGAAAATACGCCAATTTCAGGATTCTATTATCGACGTTATTTAAATCGATGCCTTCGAAGAAATCGAAGGTCTTGTTGCCGTTCATCTCAATTCTGATGGACCCGCCGCCGGGGAGCTCCACCCCTTCCGACAAGCGGCCCAGGAGCCTCAGATCATCCAGCTTTCTGGAGGCATCCCTGGCGTTCCGGCCCACGTCGTCTCCCCTTCTCTTGATGCGGTCCAATTCCTCAATGACCGAAAGCGGCAAAACAATGGCATTGTCTTCGAAGGAGAATAAAGATTCCGGATCGTGCAGGAGCACATTGGTATCCAAAATATAGGTTTTTTTCATCTCTCACCTTTCGTTTTTGGGTCAACCGTGGTTACAACTTAAATAACTCCTTATTTTAACATGATAATAGAAGGCTATTGCCCTTTTGACATTGTCTAAACTTAGACAACATTCTGCCATATGCCGGATACTTTGGGAAGGTTTTTTCCAAAACCGCCGAGGCCCCAAGATGCCGATAAACCAGGGTCTTGATAAAAATAACAAATTTCTAACAAATATTTTAAGGGGGAAGAATTAATCGCCTGGGGTTTCCGGCACTTCGACGAAACGCGGCGGGTTGGGGAGGTATTGGATGGCCAGGGTCCGGGGCTGCGCCAACATTTCCTTCACTTCGGCGGGAGTGGCCGGTTTCCCCAGGGGGACCGGATTATCCCTGCTGGGGGCGGAGAGGCGCACCAGGGAAACATCGAGTTTTTCCGCGGCGTAAAGCAGCCGCAAGTGGGAGGGAAGGGCGTTGCGGTAGAGCAACGCATAATATTTTCGGATTCTCCTCTGACCCTGCCGGCTGTAAATATAATCCGGGAAGTCTATCAGCAGCAAACGGGTATCCGGAGTCAGAACCGGCGCCCTTTCTTTAATAAACCTGATGCCGGCGTCATAAATGCGGCTGGCCTCCTGGTAGGAGTCCAGGGAATATCGGAACCCCCTGAGGTCCATGGCCAGATACCCCGACAATATCAGGCCCACCAAAACATAAGCCATCCGTGGGTTCCGGGCTTTGCGGCTGAAGCTTTCCCATAGTTCCACCAACACCAGGGCGGCAAAGACCCCGGGAAGATAAAAATACCGGGGCTGGACATTGGCCGCCAGGGTGTGGGGCAGGGAAGCCGCCCACCAGGCCAGGATCAGGATGGATAAGCGCCGGCGTTCCGCAGCGGGGCTGATAATCAGCGCCCACAGCAGCAAGGCCAGGAGAACCAGCAGCAGGGCGTAATATACCGGCACATATGGAATCCCCCCCAAAAATGGCGAGATATGATCATCCACCCCGTGAAAGAAGGTATTGACCAGGGTGGCCATGAAAGTCTTAAATTTTTCATAGGGAGGCATATCGATCACATAGGACCTGATTCCCAAACCGGCGCGCAGCAGCAGGGTGCTCCCCATGACGCCAAAGGCGGCAAAGTGGAGTCTCCAGCCGGAAAAGATCCGGCTCTTCCAGGTGGAGGCGTCCGGGACGCCCCACCAGCGGTCCAACAGATAGCCCAACAGAGGCAGGATTACCCCTTTGGATTCCATCAAGGGGGCAAAAAGCGCCAGCCCCAGATAGGCCCATTTCCAGATCCCGGACCCGGTCAGGCGAAAACGGGCCAGGCAGAGCAAGCCCATGAGGACGGAAGTGGTCATCATCACCGTGGGGAAGACCGCGTACCAAAAAATGGCCTCCGCGGCCACGGAGTTAAACAGGGCCAACAGCCCGGCCGCCCAGGCCTGCCAGGGTTTCAGGCCCAGAGTTTCCGCCAGGGCCTTGGTCAACGCGGCGTTGACGACGACCCAGAACAGATGAAAGACATGATAAGGCAGGGGATTTAAATGGAACAACCGGAACAGGGTATAATTGACGGCAAACGCCGGCCCCAGGAATTGATAGGAACCCTCTTCGTAAGAGAGCCAAGGCCTTAGGCTCAGGTCGATGGCATAGACGTCATCGCACAGGAAACCCACGCTTAGGTCGCGGTGGAATACCAGCGCCGCCAAAATCAAATAGACGCCTAACGGCAGCAGAGTCTTACAAAATTTCGGCATACAAGCGGGGCAGGCTCGAAGTTTTCAGATATAACGGGGGCAGGGGGATTTTATAACCGCCTAAAATCCCCCTAAATCCCCCCTTTAAAAAGGGGGACTTAAAAGCCATACTTCCAACTACTTGATGGTGGATAACCTCTCTGAGGCCTCGGATCGGTTTTGAAACAAGCACATGACCGCCCCCGGCTTTCAGCCGGGGGCGGCCATGATTGTCAACCAAGAGAGGACATTCGGCATCGCCTCTTTATACCAAGTTCGGTCGCAACTGCAACGAACCAAATTGCTAACTTGCTGATAATCAAAAATCTTTTAACCGAAAACTGAAAACCGAAAACGGTATTATTTCGCCTTGGCCGGCGCCGCCGCGGGGGCCGCGGCAGCCAGGGTGCGCCGGTAGGCGCCGGTGGACTTATCCAACTGGGCCACCCCCAGATTATACTGGTAGAGGGCCAGCAGGTAGTCGCCCCGGAAGGTCCCGTACCGCTCAAAGGCTTGAAAGATGTCCTCCATCTTCCCCAGGCCCATGTCGAAGTTGCTGAAGGAAGTGATGAGCCAGCGCCGGGCGTTGACATAGGACTTTTCCAGACCCACCGAGGCCTTATAATTCTCCTGGACTTTCCCATAGGCCTGGGCTACTTCCACGGGGATGCCCATCAGCGCGAATCTCTCGTTCTCCTGGAGCTGCTCCAATTCCGCCTGGGCCTGCTTGATCTTGGCCTTGGTGATGCCGAAATCGAAGTGCCACTTCACCCCCACCACCGGGAAGGCGTAGATGGTATTAAAATAGTCGTAGATATAAGGATCCCGGGCCGGTTGGCGTCCCGGCGCGCCGGCCAGGGCCGAGGTGACCGCGGCGAAAAAGGAGGGATACTGGTCGGCCCGGGCCGCGTCCACCAGCAGTTGCCGGGCCACCAGGCCTTCTTTCAACTGGGTGAATTCGGGCCGCAGTTCCAGGGCCGTGCGCACGTGCTGGTCCAGGGTGCCGGGGGCCGCCGCGGGGTTGGGCAGCTCCGGGGGCACCTTGAAATCCTGCCCCGGGCCGTAGCCGATCATGGCTTTCAGGGCTTCGTAGGCCACCTTGGCGCCTTCCTCGGCCTGGGCCGCGAATTTTTCCACGCCGCCTTCATACATAGCCAGGCGATATTTATCGGTCTCCTTGACGTTGGGAGAATTAATGGCCAAGAGGCGGGTGATGCGCTCCCGGGTGTCGCTCAGGTAGGTGCGGGCTTCCCGCACCGCATCCTTGCCCTGCTCCGCCAGCACCAGGCCGTAATAGGCTTCTGATACCCGGGCGATGACTTCTCCCCGCTTGGATTCCTCCCCCAGTTCTTTGATCTTGATGTTCCTGGCCGCGGCCCGTTCCCGGTAAGCGATCTTGCCGAAGGTGTAAAGGGGTTGAAAAACAGTGGCGTCCAGGTGTCCGAAGACATTGATCCCGCTGATTCGGTTGTTATTGGGCTGGTAAATGATATTTTGCCCCGAGACAAAGGGCCGCTTGGCATTCGGAACCAAGCCGCCGACCGCCTCGACATTCAATTGCGGATAATAATAACCCTTGACCTCCGCCTGCTGTTCCTGGGCGAACCTGGTCTCCGCCTTGCTGGCCTTGACCTCCGGGCTGAATTCCAGCGCTTTGGAGATCAAATCTTTCAGGGTGAGCGTCGGGGCTTCCTTGGCCGCGGCCCCCAAAGGCGTCAGCAAGATGGCCAGAGCCAGAAACAAGGCTCCCAAATGTATCCGGTACAGCATATCCCCCTCCTTGTGCCGACAAAATCATCAGTCTCTGAGACTTTCAGGCAGGTTGGCGAGTGCCGCCAATATTTCCCCCGATTTTATGAGAATCTATTTTAGCAAGCAGCTAGGGGAAGTCCATTGTTTTTTGTAAGTACCGGCAAATGAGGTTTTTGCGGACCAAGGGATGATCCATTGCCGGAGTTTTGCACCTTGGATAACGTGTTTAAAATGTAAGATAAGATGATTTTTCAAAGATTCAATCCTTGATGAAGGTTCTGAGATGATAGGCGGTGTCCTTTTTTCAGATGATTTTGAAGATGCCGCAGGCGACCGAAGAATCTCAAAGACGAGAGTCTTCGCTCCGCTCCGCTCAGAATGACAAAAAATAACAAAGACGCTGATGTATTTATCCAACAAATTCCCAACAATGTTTAAGTGAACCGTATCGCACCTAACCCTGAATCTCTGGCCTCTGTCCCCTGGCCCCTAAAATTTGTCTCTTGCCAGAAAGAGAAGAGTGGTTAAAATTAAAGTTTGATGTTTTTTGATTAACGCCATGCAGGCAGATGGGATCGAACATGGACATGATGATTGAAGTCCAGGACTTGACCAAATATTACGGCCGCACCCTGGCCATCAGCCGCCTGAACTTCGAGGTGGCCGCCGGCGAGATCGTCGGCTTTCTGGGGCCCAACGGCGCGGGCAAAACCACCACTTTAAAAATCCTCTCCGGGTTTTTGTCCCCCTCTTCCGGGATCGCGCGCATCAATGGCAAGGATTGTGTCACTCAATCCCTGGAGGTGCGGCATTCCCTGGGGTATCTGCCGGAGACGGTGCCGTTGTACACCGATCTGACGGTAAACCAGTTCTTGCGTTTCGCGGCCCAGTCCAAAGGGGTGGAGGCCAAGGCGGAAAACGGGGAGTTGAGCCGGGTCAGGGCCGCCTGCGGTCTGGAGCAGGTGCAGAACACCCTGATCGCCGCCCTCTCCAAAGGTTTCCGCCAGCGGGTGGGGTTGGCCCAGGCGCTCTTGAACAACCCCCCGGTGCTCATTCTGGATGAGCCCACCATCGGCCTGGACCCGTCCCAGATCGTGGAAATCCGGCAATTGATCAAGGAGCTGGCCGGCGCGCACACAGTCATCCTGAGCAGCCATATCCTCCCGGAAGTGAGCCAGTTGTGCCAGCGGGTGATCATCATCAACAAAGGCCAGATCGTGGCCGGAGACACGCCGGAGAATCTCTCCCGGCAGTTGGGCCACGGCTCCCGGGTCCGCCTGGCGGTCCGGGGGCCGGAGGGCGAGGTGGCCGCGGCCTTGCAGGCAATCCCCCAGGTCCAGGAAGTGGCCGGCCAGGGAGATGGCAAATTCCTGGTGTCGGCCGCCAATGACCAGGACGCCCGCCCCCAACTGGCGCGGCTGGTGGTGGAACGGGGCTGGGACCTCCTGGAGCTTAAGGCCCAGGAATTCACTCTGGAAGAAGTCTTCCTCAATCTGGTGACCGAAGAAGAATCCACCCCCGAGGAAGCGGCGGAAGAAGAATCATGAAAAACACGGGCAGTTTCACCGCGGTGCTCCGGAAGGAGTTGGTGGTCTATTTCACCACTCCCATTTTTTATATCACCGGGTTTTTCTTCCTGGTGCTGGGCGGGTATTTCTTTTACAGCAATACCCTGTACTACAGCCTGGTCAGTTTTCAGGCGGCCCAAAATATCCAGATGGCCCAATACCTGAATCCCCTACAGATGGTCTTTCGGCCCTTGTTCGCCACCCTCGGGGTGGTGCTGCTCCTGCTGGTGCCCCTGCTGACCATGCGGCTGCTGGCGGAGGAGAAAAAGAGCGGCACCGCGGAGCTGCTCTTTACCTACCCCCTCACCGACTGGTCCATCATCCTGGGGAAATTTCTGGCCGCGCTGTTGGTT
This sequence comes from Deltaproteobacteria bacterium, assembly GCA_003599195.1. GTDB lineage: Bacteria > Desulfobacterota > Desulfobaccia > Desulfobaccales > 0-14-0-80-60-11 > SURF-52. The sequence goes on from QZIZ01000174.1 coordinate 6,930, forward strand.
TACGCCATCTTTATGGCCTTTACTCTGGCCTACCCTCTGGCGTTCACCATCCTGGCCCGCCTGGATTGGGCTTCGCTCGCCTCCTGTTACCTGGGCCTGATGCTCCTGGGGGGGGCCTGCCTCTCCCTGGGCCTGTTCGCGTCCAGCCTCACGGAAAATCAGATCATTGCCGCGGTGACCGCGTTTGCCTTGCTGCTGCTGTTCTGGATCATCGGCTGGCAGCAGGAGATCGGAGCCGCGGGTTGGGGGAGTGTTTTTGCCGCCCTTTCCATGATGGACCACTATGACCCCTTCATCCGCGGGGTGATCGACACCCGGGACCTGGTATATTACTTCAGTTTTATCTACTTTTTCCTGTTTTTGACCAAAATGCAGTTGGAATCTCGACGTTGGAGAGCATAACGTGAGTTGGCGGGATTTTCTTCAAAAACGCGCCCTGGTTTACGGCGGCGGCTCGGCCCTGGCCGTGGCCCTGGTAATCGGCATCCTGGTGGTGGCGGGCCTGTTGTCTTACCGGTTCAATTATCGCTGGGACATCACCAAGGACAAAAGCCAGTCCCTCACCGCGGTGAGCCGGGCCCTGCTCCCCGAAGTGAAAGGCCCCCTGGCCATCACCGCTTTTTTCCCTGAGGGGCAGACCGAGCGCCAGCGGGCCAAAGAAGTTCTTCAGATGTACCATTACGCCAACCCGGAGATCAGCTTTAAGATAGCTGACCCGGAGCGGGAACCCCTGAAGGCCAGGGAGGCGGGGTATCGCTACCCCGGCAACGCCCTGCTGGAGTACCAGGGGCGGCGGCAGATGGCGGACAAGACGGACGAGGAGCCGCTGACCAACGCCATCCGCAGGCTGCTGAAGCCGGAGGTGAAAAAGATCTATTTCCTCACCGGCCACGGGGAACGGAACCCCCAGGACAAGGAGCGGAACGGGTTCGGCAACGCGGGCAAGGCCCTGGAGAATGAAGGCTTTAAGGTGGAGAGCCTCAATCTCCTGAGTGTGGCCGAAGTGCCTAAAGACGCGGCCGCAGTGGTGCTGGCGGGGCCTAACAAGTCCTTGTTCCCCAATGAAATCGCGGCCCTGAAGGGCTACCTGGACCGGGGCGGGCGCATCCTGCTGCTGTTGGCGCCCTTCCAGGACGCGGGCCTGAAGGACTTTCTCACCGGCTACGGAGTGGAGCTGGATGACGGCATGGTCCTGGATATGAACCAGATCACCCAGGCCATCGGCGCCAGCGCCATCATGCCGCTGGCCATGCAGTACGGCCCCCATCGCATTACCCGGGATTTCGCCAACGTGGTCACCATCTATCCCCTGGCCCGGCCTTTGATGCTGAAACAGGGAACCAAAGACGTGACCTTGCTCCCCCTGGTCACCAGCACCAACACCAGTTGGGAGAAGATGGGCCAGGAGTGGATGAAGCAAGGCAAGGGGGATTTCGATCCCAAGAAGGACAAGAAAGGCCCCTTTACCCTGGCGGCCCTGGCGGAACCGAAGCTTAAGCCCCAGAAAGAAGAAAAGGCGAAAGCCCCGGAAAAAGAGGCTAAGAAAGATGACGCAGAGAAAAAGGCTTTCCTGGTGGTCTTCGGAGACGTGGATTTTGCCGCCAATGCTTATTTCAACCTCTCGGGCAACGGCGACCTCTTCCTGAACACCATGAACTTCCTGGCCGCCGAGGAAAAGCAGATCGTGGTCCGCCGGGAGGAAAGCAAGCCTCAACCCCTCACCCTGGCGGGCTGGCAGGCCTGGTTCCTGTTTTTGACCTGCGTGGCGGGACTGCCCTTAATCGTCTTGGTGGCCGGAGTGCGGGCCTATCTCCGGCGCCGGGGGAAGCGGTGATGCTGCGCCGTCTGCTGTCTTATCTGGTTCTGTTCCTGGCGCTGCTGGGACTGTATTACGGCCTGACCTGGCGTCAGACCCGGGAGGAAGCTCAGAAAGCCGAGGCCAAAAAGATCTTCCAGGTCAAAGAAGCCGACATCGACGCCCTGGTCCTCAAACGGGGCAAAGAAGAAGTGCGCCTGGCCAAAAAGGACGGCCTCTGGGTCCTCACCAAACCCCTGGAGATGCGGGCCGATAAGGCCACCGTGGATTCCGTCCTCGCCACCCTGGCCCACCTCAATAAAGAGCGGGACCTGGGCAATGTTGAAGACCTGAAGGCCTATGGCCTGGATAAGCCTGCCCTGGAACTGGAATACTTCATCAAGGACAAGGGCCGGAAGCTGGCCATCGGCAACGCCACCCCCGGGGAGATGGGGTTTTACGCGGTGCAGGATCAGGCCCCCCGGCACCTCCTGGTAATCGACACCGGCAGCAAAGAGACTCTGGACCGGCCGGAGAAGGACCTCCGGGACAAGACCCTATTCGCCTACATCCCGGATAAAGTAAAATCGCTGCGCCTGAAGACCCCGGGGGCTCCGGAAGTGCAGCTGGAAAAGCAAGAGCCCAAGTCCTGGCGCTGGGTGGGCCGGGAGAAATTCCAGGTGCGGGGGGACCGGGTGGAGGAATTGATCCGCTCCCTGCACCTCGCCAAGGTCAGGGATTTTGTGGCGGACGCGCCCAAGGACCTGAAGACTTACGGTCTGGCTCCCCCCCGGGGGGAGGTGGCGGTGCTCCAGGATAAAGAGCCGGAGAGACTCTCCCTGGGGAACAAGGCCAAAGAAGGCGAAGGCGGCTATGCCCGCAAGGCCCCGGCCGGCCCGGTGGTGGTGACGGACAAAGACCTGGTGGCCCTCATCGCCAAGACCCTGACCAACCTGGAGGACCGCCGCCTCTGGCAGGGACAGGCCGCGGGCGTCCAGAAAGTGGTCTGGGGGCCGCCTGATAAGACCTGGACGGGGATCAAAGAAAAGGATTTCTGGAAGATCACCGGCCCCGAGAAGCAGGAAGTCAAACAGGCCGCGGTGCGCATGGAGGTGGGCTTATGGAAGCTGCAGGCCTTGGAATTTACCCGCCCGGCCCCGGCTCCCCCGGCCAAACCTCTGTACCTGCTGGAGCTGCTGGCTGGGGCCGGTAAGCCCGTGTTCCGGTTGGAGGAATTGGGCCGGGAAAAGCAGGAAGTGCTGATCCGGGCCCAGGTCGGAGACAAGACGGAGACGGGCCTGGTCGCAGAAAAAACCTATCTGGATTGGCAAAAGGAGATGACCCGGCTGGCCGCTCCGCCCCAGGGGCCGAAGGCCGCGCCGGGGCCGCATGGGAAGCAGGGAAAATAACCTGAGTTAGGATAAAATCGAGGGGAAAAGATGGGTTTTCGTAGACAATCCCCCCGCCTTTTTCCCCTTTCCCCTCTTCCCCTTTTGCCCCTTCTTCATGTCTGATATAATAATATTTGCATTTAAACGGCAATATTTTGTAGGGGCGAACACCAAGTTCGCCCCTACAATTTACCGCCTTTTGATTGCGAATTGTTTGAGAAGTATTTTTATACAGAGCGACATATTTTAATTACACATAATTATTCTCTGCGTCCTCTGCGTCTCTGCGGTGATTCTTTTTACCACAGAGACGCAGAGAGCGCAGAGATTAAGGATTTGCAATTACTTATAACGCCTTGTACAGAAAACCGAGGACATCCGTTTGCTGATTTTAGTTACCAACGACGACGGCATTTACGCGGCCGGGCTGGCGGCCTTGTACCAGGAACTGCGGGGCTTGGGGAAGGTGGCGGTGGTGGCCCCGGAGAGCGAACAGAGCGCGGTGGGCCACGCCATCAGCCTGAGTACGCCCTTGCGGGTGAAGAAGGCCCCCCTGGCGGGGGGCGGCTTCGGCTGGGCGGTGAGCGGCACCCCCGCGGACTGCGTCAAGATCGCCCTGGCCGAATTGCTGCCCGCGGCCCCGGATCTGGTGGTCTCGGGCATCAACCTGGGCCCCAACGTGGGCATCAATGTGCTCTACTCCGGCACCGTGTCCGCGGCCACGGAGGCGGCCATCCTGGGCGTGAAGCAGGCCGTGGCCGTGTCCCTGAATGCCTATAAGGACGCGGACTTCGCCACCGCAGCCCGGGTGACGGGGCGGCTTCTTACCCGGATGCTGGAGCAGCCGCAGACCGAACCGCGGTGCCTGAACGTCAACCTGCCCAATCTGCCGGAGAGCGCCATCAAGGGCGTGCGCCTCACCCGCCAGGACACCGGCCCTCTGGTGGAGCGCTTCGATTGCCGGGTGGACCCCCGGGAGCGGGTCTATTACTGGCTTGCAGGCATCAACGACCGCAAGGGCCTGGACCCGGATACGGACTACGCGGCCTTGGAAGCCGGGTATATCTCCGTCACCCCCTTGCACCACGACCTCACCCACTACCCTAGTATGCAGGGCCTCCGGGGGTTGGAGAAATAAGGCCGAGATAGAAAGGGAAGATCAAGCAAAGGCGCAAAGACGCAAAAAATAAAGCAGGGACGCGGCCAGCCGCGTCCCTGCCGTTTTTTCCCGCGCCCGCTAAACTAATCTATAGCGGAATTTTTCCAGAATTCTTGTCGTCTCCCTCAGGGGTGAAAAGAAACTGAGGCCGACGCGGTAGCGTTTTTGTTCCGGGTGGGATTCTTTGACCCACATCACCTGGCCGGCAAAGACATAGGCCCCTTGTTCGCCGGGGGAATCCACCTCCTGGGAGAGGTCAAAGTCCACTGCATCTCCCACGGCCAGGGAATAACCCGTTTCCAATTGCGCGCCCACGGAGGAGAAGTTTAACAGGTAGGTGTCGGGGCAAAGCTGCCCGTTAATCTTTCCTACCCCCAGCACGCAGAGGATCCGTTCTTCGCGGCGGCGCTCCCGGATTTCCATACACCCGTCCTTCAACAAGGCACTGATGTAGTATATTAATCGGAAATTTCCGCGACAAACTTAAGACACTGAGCGCAAAAGCGCAAGCAAAAAAAATCGAAACGCGGACACAAGGGCCAGGGCTGCCAGTCCCCCGGCCCTTCGCTCAAAAGAGAAGGGTGCGCTTTGGCGCACCCTTCTTTTTTATTTCTCTGTGTACCTTTGTGTTCTCTGTGTCTTGTTGGTGAATCTTTTAACTCTTTACCACCCGTACGTCAGAAAATCATGGATGGAGTTGGAGGCCATGCGGCCCGCGCCCATGGCCAGAATCACGGTGGCGGAGCCGGTGACGATATCGCCGCCGGCCCAGACCCGGGGTTTCATGGTCTTGCCGGTCTTGGGGTCGGCCACGATGTAGCCCCATTTGTTCAGGTTCAGGCCCGGGGTGCTCTTGGTCAAGAGCGGGTTGGACCCGGAGCCGATGGAGATGACCGCAGTGTCGATCTCCACCACGAACTCGGAGCCGGGGATGGGCACCGGCCGCCGCCGTCCGGAGGCGTCGGGCTCGCCCAATTCCATCTTCAGGCACTCCACGCCGGTGAGCCGGCCCGAAGCCTCATCCCCCAGGAAGCGCAAGGGGTTGGACAGCAGCAGGAACTCGACGCCTTCCTCCTTGGCATGGTGGACTTCCGCGCCCCGGGCGGGCAGTTCTTCCTCAGAGCGCCGGTAGATGATGTAGGAGTGGTCCGCGCCCAGGCGCAACGCAGTCCGGGCCCCGTCCATGGCCACGTTGCCGCCGCCGAAGGTGGCCACGTTCTTGCCTTTGACGATGGGAGTGTCGTAGGCGGGGAATTCGTAAGCCTTCATCAGATTGGAGCGGGTGAGGTATTCGTTGGCGGAATAGACGCCGATGTAATGCTCCCCGGGGATCTTCAGGAACACGGGCAGGCCCGCGCCCACGCCCAGAAAGACGGCGTCGAAGCGCTCCAGCAGCTCATCCACGGTCTCGGAGCGGCCGATGACGGAATTCACCTCGATTTTGGCCCCCATGCGCTCCAGGAAGTTGCACTCCTGGGCGACGATGGCCTTGGGCAGCCGGAATTCCGGGATGCCGTAGAGCAGCACGCCGCCGGGGCCGTGCAGGGCCTCAAAAATGGTGATCTCGTGGCCCTTCTGGATCAAGTCCCCGGCCACGGTCAGGCCCGCGGGCCCGGCGCCCACCACCGCCACCTTCTTGCCGGTGGGGTCGGCCTTGGGGGGCAGGATCTGCTTGCCCTTCTCCCGCTGGTAGTCGGCCGCGAAGCGCTCCAGATTGCCGATGGCCACCGGCGCGTCTTTTTTGCCGACGATGCACATGCCTTCGCACTGCACTTCCTGGGGGCAGACCCGGCCGCAGACCGCAGGCAGGGAGTTCTTTTCCCAGAGCTTGCGGATGGCGCCTTCGAAGTCGCCTTCTTTGATGCATTTAATAAATGCCGGAATTTCGATCTCCACCGGGCAGCCCTGGCGGCAGCGGGGGTCCTTGCACTGGATGCAGCGCTCCGCTTCCTTCATGGCCAATTCCGGGGTGTAGCCGTAGGGCACTTCCTCAAAATTCCGGGCCCTGACCTTGGGTTCCTGCTCCGGCATCGCTTGCCGGGGAATCTTCTCTTTTTTCGGAGCCTTGACTTCTTCGGTCATTATCTTTCTCCTTCTCGGGTTACGTCTTTGCGGGCAAAATAATAATTAACGGGAGCAGGAACATCCCGGGGCATGGGCCTTGAACTGGTCGAAGGAGACCTTTTCCTCCGCCGTGTAGGAGCGCAGGCGCAGGTTCAATTCGTCCCAGTCCACCTGGTGGCCTTCGAATTCGGGGCCGTCCACGCAGGCGAACTGCATCTTGCCGCCCACGCTCACCCGGCAGCAGCCGCACATGCCGGTGCCGTCCACCATGATGGGGTTCAAACTTACCAGGGTCTTGACCCCGAACTCCTCGGTAACTTTGCAGCAGAACTTCATCATGGGCACCGGGCCGATGCACACCGCCAGTTTAATGTCCTTATCTTTTTGCAGGGTTTCCCTGAGCTTGTCGGTTACAAACCCTTTATGCCCGTAAGTGCCGTCGTCGGTGCAGATCATCAGCTCATCAGACGCGGCCTTCATCTTGTCTTCCAGGATGAGCAGGTCCTTGGAGCGGGCGCCGATCACCGAGTAGACGTAATTCCCCATCTGCTTCAGGCCCCGGGTGATGGGGTGCAGCACGGCGATGCCGGTGCCGCCGCCGACGCAGATGACCTTGCCCACCTTCTCCAGGTGCGTGGGCTGCCCCAGGGGGCCGATGACGTCCAGGTAGCCCTGGCCGACCTGCAGGGTTTTGAACAGGGCCGTGCTCTTGCCCACCACCATATAGATAATGTTGATCAGGCCCTTGGCCGGGTCGGTGTCGGCCATGGTCAGGGGAATGCGCTCCCCCGTCTCGTTGGCCCTGAGGATGACAAACTGCCCGGGCTTGGCCTTGGCCGCAATCTTGGGAGCCTTGATCCAGTTGCTGATAATGGTCCCTTGGGCCATTTCCTGGCGTTCCACTATCTCAAACATACGCGCCTCTCCTCAACTCTTGATAATTGTTTTAATTTTCGATATTTCCCTGCAGGCTAACCGCGGGCCCGCCTTTCTCACCTTCCATAACCGCGAATTCTTATCACGGCTGCAGGGGAAGAATCAAGTGATAAATATCACAAAAGCGTTTTTCGATTTTTGCCGCAAGAAGCAAGGAGGGGGGAATTACCGCAGGGGTAAGATTGATTAAAGGGTTCCCAGGTCCAGTTGTTTGAGAATAATCTTTACCAGGCTATCGGGAATCTCCCGGTGCCTGGGAATCGGAGCGCGCCGCTGATTGGCGGGATTGAGGAAGATGTCGTGGCGGGCGCCATGGCGGATGATGCGGCAGCCTTGGTCATTCAGGAGTCGTAACAGGTCAACCCGTTTCAACCAATAATTCCTTAACCCGGTAACCCGGAGGCAGGTCCTGGAAATCGGTGGCTTCCATGAGGGAAAGGGCTTCCTTGATGTTTTCCTCCAACTCCGGCAAGGACCTGCCCTGGGAAAAGACATCCGGACGTTCCCGCAGGCGGCCCACGAACCACTCGCCATCCTGCCAGTAAACCAAAGTATAGCCTGGCATAGCAACTCCTCAATTATGGTTGGGCGTCTATCAGTCTCTCGCGCCAATAATGGCAGGTAAGACGCTCCCTACGGCTCTAAGCCCGTCCCTGCGCTTCCTTATAAGCCCGCAATACCGCGTTGATCTGGGTTTGATAGCCCTTGCCCCGGGCCTTGAACCAATCCAGCACCTCCCGGTCCATACGGATGGTCACCTGGACCTTAGGCTCAGTCCGTTTTACCACCGCCCTGTCCCAGAACTCTTTTCCCAAAGCGCTCAGATCGGGAATCTCGGAATAATCGATATCTTCATCTTTCAGGGCATCAATCCTGTCTAAGTCGCTCTTGATAGATTTCTTGCTCCCTCGCATTGGCCTTCCTCATGGAAATTATTCGGGTTTTTTCTTCCCTTTCGACATGGACCACAACCACCACCCGGCCAGCTAAAGTTCCCAGGGTGATCAAGCGGTCTTCTCCATAATCATGACGCTTATCGGGAATGGTGACAGTGTCTCCAACCAAGACTTGCCAGGCGTCTTCAAAAGAGAGACCATGCTTGGCGAGATTTGCCTGGCATTTTTCCTCATCCCATTCCATCTGCATGGTATATTGTAACTACACAAAGTAACTCTGTCAAACTATCACGGACCATAAAAAACCGGCTTCCCCAGGAAATACCCGGGAAAGCCGGTTTATGTTTTGTATCTAAGGTGCGCCAGGCGCACCTACATTTGACTTAGAACAGGCCGGTCACCTTACCGCTCTTCACATCCACGTCGACACGGCGGTAGGCCGGGTCGGAGGAGGTGCCGGGCATCAGCGAAATGGCGCCGCACACCGGGCAGATGAACTTGGCGCCGCCGTAGACCAAGAAGTCCCGCACCGGCAGCCGCCAGCCTTTGGGGGTGCCTTTCCGGGTGGGATCGTGGGTCAGGGACAGGTGCGTCTTCACCATCATGGTGGCGTATTCGTTGTACTTCGGATCCTTCTCGAAACGGTCCGCCTTGGCATTGGCTTCGGGGGCGAAGTCCACGCCGTCCGCGCCGTACACTTCTTTGGCGATGGTTTCGACGCGTTTCCGCAGCGGCATCTCGTTGGGATAGAGGAACTTAAACTGGGGTTTCTCTTTGCAGGCTTCCATGACCGCGTCGGCAAATTCCAGGGCGCCTTCGCCGCCGTACTGCCAGTGTTTGGACACGGCCACCCGGGCGCCGGCCGCTTCGCAGGCCCGGCGAATCACGGCGTGCTCTTCGTCGGAGTCGAAATGGAAGGAGTTGATGCACACCACCGGGTTGATACCGGCTTTCTTGATGGACTTGACGTGGTGCACCGCGTTTTCCACACCGTCTTCCAACCATTTCATGGTCTCTTTCGAGGCCGAGAAGTATTCTTTGGGCACCGGTTTGCCCGGAGGGCACGGCAGGGCGCCAACGTTGACGCCATGGTGCTTCAGACCCCGGACGGTGGCGGTGAGGACCGACACGTTGGGAATGAGGCCGCTGAACCGGCATTTCACGTTCCAGAACTTCTCAAAGCCGATGTCGGCGCCGAAACCGGACTCGGTGATATGGTAGTCAAAGAGCTTGAGGCCGATCTGGTCGGCGACGATGGAGCTCTGGCCCACCGCGATGTTGGCGAAGGGGCCGGCGTGCACGAACACGGGCTGCTTTTCCACGCTCTGCATGAGGGTGGGGTTGATGGAGGGCAGCATCCAGGCGGTCATGGCATTGCCCACTTCCAGGTCGCCGGTGGTGATGGGGTCGCCCTTTTTGCTGTAGCAGACCACCATGTTGTTCAGCCGGGTGCGCAGGTCTTCCAGAGAAGTAAATACAGACAGGATGGCCATGACTTCCGAGGACACGGCGATGCCGAACTTGGAATCCATCAGGAAACCGTCCATCTTGCCGCCCCGGCCGATGGTGATGTTCCGCAGGGCCTGGGCGCAGAAGTCCATGATCCAGCCCATTTCAAAATTCTTGGGGTCGATGTTCAGGCGCTTCAGGTTCCGTTTGGCCAACTGGGCGTCGTCATAGTTGAACTCGTGCTGCAGCCGGGAGGTGGCGGCCACCATGGCCAGGTTGTGGGCGTTCATGATATTGTTGATGTCGCCGGTGAGGCCCAGGGAGAACTCGGTCATGGGGATCAAGAGCGAGATGCCGCCGCCCGCCGCGGTGCCCTTGACGTTCATGGTGGGGCCGCCGGAGGGCTGCCGCAGGGCGCCGCCCACGTTCTGCTTCCGGGCGCCCAGGCCTTCGATGAGACCCATGGAGGTGGTGGATTTGCCTTCCCCCAGGGGAGTGGGAGTGATGGCGGTGACTTCGACGTAGTAGCCATCGGGTTTGCTCTTCAGGCGTTCCAGACACTTCATGTAATCGACGCGGCCGATCTTCTGCCCGTGGGGGATGCGCTCGTCTTTGGGGATTTCCAGCTTGTCGCACATGTCGTCAAAGGAAATCATCTCCGCTTCGGCAATTTCGGCAATCTGCCAGTCTTTTTGTTTAACCGGATCATACTTCGCCATAAACCAAGCCTCCTTATGGTTATGTAATTACTGGTGAATTCCCGGCATACCGCCCCGGCCGGGTTTGGACCAAAGTTAACCCTCAGCGCCTGCCCGCTTGTGGCAGGGCCTGCGCCAGGGTTCATACTTTTTTTCACATAGACCCCCATTTAAACGACCGCGCAAGGGTTTGTCAACAAATATTTTTCCTTGGGAGTCAGAGCAGGCAAATTTTTCTGTGGGAATTTTATTTGACATCATTTTTTTCTGGAAGTAAACTTGTGAATAGATGTACAATATATCTCCCGGCAGTGCCTGGTTTTTTCCAGAGCCTCCGGGGGATTAACATAGTTCCCAGCCTTCCCTACTGCAAGCTTATCAACGCGGCAAAGGGGCGTTTCCCTGCCGCGGCAAAGCCCAAAGAATTGTGGCAGGGCGCGGAGAATTCCGGTATCAGCTTCGGATAATCGGGAGAGGAGGAGCGTTAATGGTCATCGGGGAATCAAAACCCGTAGCGGAAATCCTGGAGATGATCAAGGATTTTAAAAAAGTTGTGGTCGCCGGCTGCAAAGGCTGCGTCACCGTCTGTAACGTGGGAGGCGAAAAGGAAGTGGCCATCCTGGCCGCGGAGCTGCGCATCGCCCGCAAGGCCGCCGGCAATGACCTGGAAACCCTGGAGTACACCTGTGAGCGGCAGTGCGACCCGGAATATATTGAGCCCCTGGACGATTTGGTGAAGGACGCGGAGGCCATAGTCTCCATCGCCTGCAGCGTCGGCCCCCAATACTGCACGGCCCGTTATCCCTTTGTGCCGGTCTTTCCGGGGATCAACACCACCAGCATCGGCGGCGCCGTGGAACACGGAGTGTGGAAGGAATTCTGCCAGGCCTGCGGCAGCTGCATCATCGGCGATTTCGGCGGGCTCTGCCCCATCACCCGCTGCGCCAAACAATTATTGAACGGCCCCTGCGGCGGCTCTTCCGAGGGTATCTGCGAAGTGGGCAAGGGGTCCATCCCCTGCATCTGGCAGCTCATCTACGACCGCCTGAAAAACCTGGGGCAGCTCCACAAAATGCAGGAAGTCAAACTCTATAAAAACTGGTCCACCAGCAGAGACGGCGGGCTACGCACTACTATACGGGAGGAGTTGAAACAATGACCGCCGAATATTCCGCGGGAAGCAGACTGGAAAAAATCTTTAGGAGCGGCCAGAAGGCCCTGACCGGCGAATGCGGCCCGCCCCGGGGTTGCGATGTCGACCATTTTAAGCACAAAGCCAGCTTTTTGAAGGGCAACGTCGATGCGGTCAACGTTACCGACAACCAGACCGCGGTGGTCCGTTTCTGTTCCATGGCCGCGGCCAAAATCCTCCTGGAAATGGGCGTAGAGCCGGTGATGCAGATGGTCACCCGGGACATGAACCGCATCGGCCTCCAGAGCAATATCCTGGGCGCCGCCGCCCTGGGCATCAAGAACCTGCTCTGCCTGACCGGCGACCATCAGTCCTTTGGCGACCATCCCCAGGCCAAGAACGTCCACGACATGGACTCGGTGATGCTGGCCCATACCGTGAAGACCATGCGGGACGAAGGCAAGATGGTGAGCGGCACGGAACTCCAGGGCCGCCCCCGGATCTTCATCGGCGCGGCGGCCAACCCCTTTGCCGACCCCCAGGAGTTCCGGGTGATCCGCATGGGCAAAAAGATCGCCGCCGGGGTCCAGTTCATCCAGACCCAGTGCATCTACAACATGGAACGCTTCCGGAAATTCATGGAAATGGCCAATGACATGGGCCTCACGGAGAAGTGTTACATCATGGCCGGCATCACCCCGCTTAAATCCGTGGGTATGGCCAACTACATGAAGAAATTCGTCCCCGGCCTGGACGTGCCCGACTCTTACATCACCCGCCTTAAAGGCGTGCCCAAGGACAAAGTGGCCGCGGAAGGCATCAAGATCGCGGTGGATCAGATCCACGAATGTTTGGCCATGAAAGGCATCGCCGGCATCCACCTGATGGCCATCGAATGGGAAGAAAGGGTCCCGGAGATCGTCGAGGCCGCCGGCCTGCTGCCGCGGCCGGTGGTGGATTAAATCGGGGTGCGCCCCGCGCGCCATATTTGAACGTTTTTCTATAAAGACCCAGCCCGGTCCTTGGGGACCGGGCTTTTTTTTGAGGTAGATATTGTAAAGATATGCAAGTCGCGGTATATATTATTGTAAATAGATTGTAAAGGACAGGTCATGGATAAAATAGAATTGATAAAATTAGGGCAGATAACAATATTGAATGAGAAAGTAGAAGATTTAAAAGTTAAAATAGATCGGACTAGAAACGAAATACTTATGTACTGCTCCATTGTTGAAGATATTGATAATATGAAACCTGCCTATATAATGCAGGCTGCACGAGAACTGAATGATGCCGTAACCGAATATAAAAGATTGATTGAGCAGATAAAAAAACTAAATAGCGACTAATGAGATAATTTATTAATAAAAAGATGGTACTGGCTTGCCACTTGTGCTATTAGGACTGACAGAAATGATAAGAAATGGAATTAATAACGGTTTCGAGATTAAAAGCGACCTGTCTATCTGTGGTGAAAGAAGTAGCCAAATCCAAGAAGCCAGTGATCATTACCAAACGGGGCAAGCCCATCGCCGAGTTGATTCCTTATACAGAGGAACATGAGCGGATCCCATTAAAAGATACCGTGGCTTTTATGGGTGATATTATTTTTCCGGTGGCCGCTAAGGATTGGGAGGTCCTGAAACGGCGTCCTGACGTCTATCCTCCAAGATAAGGGAAATGGCGGCAGCCAAGCTCGCCTTGCATTCATCTATAGTTTTACCTTGCCCATTTGCTCCTGGGACCTCTGGACAGTAGGCAATATACCAATCGTCGTCTTTTTCAATGATGGCCGTAAACTCGTTATACATGCCGCTGTCTCTCCTTGCATATTCGGACATTCAAAGAGTTGAAAAATTAATACGTAAGTGCTTTAAGTATATCAAGCAAAAACCGGCGCGCATAGTGCAGGCCTTTTGCAATCGTGACAATACGGAACCATTCTGCTATCATTGCCATGGTCAAGACCTGTATTAGCAGTCCGCCAGATTTACAAAGTTTTCAGGAGGGCCCGCCATGGATACCCCGCCAGGTTTAAAGGAAAACTTCGTTTCCATCCAGCCCGACACCCTTGCCTTAAAGGACAAAGCCCGTCAGGAGGGCCTGGAGACGATCTGGGACCGTTTCGCCGCGCAGCAGCCCCAGTGCGGGTTTTGCGATTTGGGGCTGTCCTGCCGCATCTGCGTCATGGGGCCCTGCCGCATCGACCCCTTCGGCGAAGGGCCGCAGCGGGGCGTCTGCGGCGCGGACGCGGACATCATGGTGGCCCGGAACCTGGCCCGCATGATCGCCGCGGGCGCGGCCTCCCACTCAGACCACGGCCGGGACCTGGTGGAGACGTTGCTCGCCGTGGCCGAAGGCAAGGCCCCGGGGTATAAGCTCACCGACCTGGCGAAACTGGACCGCATCGCCGGGGAATTCGGCATCGCTGCGGACTTGCCGCCCGAAGGTAAAGCCAAAGAACTGGCCCTGGCCCTGATGGAGGAATACGGCATCAAAAAAGGCTTCCTCCAGTTCACCAGGCGTCTGCCCGCGGCCCGGCTGGAGAAATGGGCGAAGTTGGGGATCAACCCCCGGGGCATCGACTGGGAAATCTCGGAGATGCTGCACCGCACCCACATGGGAGTGGACAACGATTACGTCAATATCCTCCTCCAGGGCCTGCGTTCCGCCCTCTCCGACGGCTGGGGCGGCTCCATGATCGCCACCGAGGTTTCGGACATCCTCTTCGGCACCCCGCAGCCCGTAGCTTCCCAGGTGAATATCGGGGTGTTGAAGGCGGACCAGGTGAACATCCTGCTGCACGGCCACAGCCCCCTGGTCTCGGAGATGGTGGCCCAGGCCGCCCAAGACCCCGTATTGCTGCAGCGGGCCAAGGAATTGGGAGCCCAGGGCATCAACCTGGCGGGCCTGTGCTGCACCGGGAATGAAGTGCTGATGCGCAAAGGCATCCCCATGGCCGGGAACCACCTGGTCCAGGAACTGGCCATCGTCACCGGCGCGGTGGAGGCCATGGTGGTGGACTACCAGTGCATCCTGCCGTCTCTTCCGGATGTAGCCTCCTGCTACCACACCCTCTTTTTCACCACCTATGACAAGGCCAAGTTTCCCAAAGCGAAGCATCTTTCTTTCTCGCCTGAAACCGGCGCGGCCCTGGGCCGGGAGCTGGTCGCCAAAGCGGTGGAGAATTTTGCCCGGCGGGACCCAAATAGGGTCTCCATTCCGGCCGCGCCCCAGGCGCAAGTCACCGGCTTTTCCATCGAGGCCATCGTCGCCGCGTTGGGGGGCACGCCCGGGCCGTTGCTGGAGGCGATCAAGGCCGGGCAGATCCGGGGCGCGGCGGGGGTGGTGGGCTGCAACAACCCCAAGATCACCCAGGATTATGGCCATATTAATCTGACCAAGGCCCTCATCGCCGCGGACATCCTGGTCCTGGACACCGGCTGTGCGGCGGTGGCCCACGCCAAGGCGGGCTTCAAAGAGCCCCAGGCCGCGGAACTGGCCGGGCCGGGCCTGAAGGCCGTATGCCAGGCCTTGGGAATCCCGCCGGTCCTGCACATGGGGTCGTGTGTGGACAACACCCGGATCATCAACCTCTGCGCGGCCCTGGCCGGGGCCTTGGGGGTGGATCTGGATCAATTGCCGGTGGCCGCGGCCGCGCCGGAATGGTATTCGGAGAAGGCCGCGACCATCGCCTGCTACGCGGTGGCCAGCGGCATTTACACGGTCCTGGGGGTGGCGCCCCCGGTCTTGGGGAGCGCGGCGGTGACGGATTTGCTCGTAAACGGCCTGGAAGCCCACCTGGGAGCCAAATTCGCGGTGGAGCCGGACCCGGCGAAGGCCGCGGCCCTGATTATCAATCATGTGGAGGGCAAGAGGCGGGCACTGGGGTTTGATGCTCGATGAGGAAAATTATTCAGCGTGCCGTCACGTACACAGTGGTCAATACGAAAGGCTTGTTAACTATATTTACATTGTGTGAATATGGCTAATGCGATATACTTGGGATAAAAAGAAGAATCGGTACAATATCCGGGAGCATGGGATTGCTTTCGAGGATGCAAAGCGGATTTTCGAGGGGCCAACGGTCGAGCGGACTGACGACCGTTTTGATTATGGGCAAACCCGGATATATGCCGTGGGCCTAATGGAGGTCAGAATCTCATGAAAGACGCAGCTACTGGCAAAAAATCGAAGGCTAAGCCCAGCACGGATTGGGACCGGCTGCGCAACATGAGCGATGCCGCCGTGCATGCAGCCGTAGAAGCCGATCCGGACGCGCATCCTACGGATGAGGCGTTCTGGGAAGACGCCAAAGTCGTCATGCCGCAGCGTAAGGAAGTCATAACGATCCGGCTTGATGCTGATCTGCTCGCATGGTTTCGGCAGCAACCCGGCTATCAGACAAGGATCAACGCTATCCTGCGCACCTATATGAAAGCCCACGCAAACAAAGAAGACCAACACGCACCCGCTTAACCAACCGCCGGGCCGCCTGCCTGTCCGCTCCGATTCTGAGCCAAGCCTAAGATCACAGATGGAGATGTAGAGTAGGTAAAAGTACCTATTTTCAACGATTTGGTGAAATCCCATGGACAACAATTGCCGGGTGCTTACTTTAATTCCAGGTTATTACCGGGCGATTTATCTCCGCTTTTGAAGGAGAAGAGACATGAGTGACCCGGAAAAAAAGCAAAGTCAGGCAGCGGCGGGGCCTGCTGGGGTCATGCGGGAAGGAGCCAGGAAAGGCGGCATGGAAACTATAGTGATGCCCGAGGTCAGTCC
Source organism: Deltaproteobacteria bacterium (assembly GCA_003599195.1). Classification (GTDB taxonomy): domain Bacteria; phylum Desulfobacterota; class Desulfobaccia; order Desulfobaccales; family 0-14-0-80-60-11; genus SURF-52. The sequence goes on from QZIZ01000174.1 coordinate 23,235, forward strand.
GCTGGACCAATATAATGAGTCACTGGTAGCCAATGTGCGGCCGCCGGACTGGGTGAACCCGGAGCCCCAGCCCCGATACAACCTGGTGGTGATCGGCGGCGGCACCGCCGGATTGGTGAGCGCCGCCGGTTCCGCCGGCCTGGGGGCCAAAGTGGCCCTGGTGGAGCGCCATCTTCTGGGAGGGGATTGCCTCAATTACGGCTGCGTGCCGTCCAAGGCCATCATCCGCTCATCCAGGGTTTATGCGGACATCCGGGATGCGGGGGGGTTCGGGTTAAAGATTGCCAGCCACGCGGAAGTGGACTTCCCCGCGGTCATGGAGCGCATGCGGCGTCTCCGGGCGGGGATCAGCCGCCACGATTCGGCCCGGCGTTTCCGGGACCTGGGAGTGGATGTCTTTTTAGGGGAAGCCCGCTTTACCGGCCGGGATACCGTGGAGGTGGGGGGCAAAACCCTGCGCTTCAAAAAGGCGGTCATCGCCACCGGCGGCCGGGCCGTGCGTCCTACGGTTCCGGGTCTGGCGGAAGCGGGATATCTGACCAACGAGACGGTCTTCTCCTTAACTGAACGCCCGGCGCGTCTCCTGGTGATGGGAGGCGGGCCCATCGGCTGCGAATTCGCCCAGGCTTTCCAGCGCCTGGGCTGCCAGGTGACCCTGCTCCATAAATATGGCCGGATCATGAATAAAGAAGATGCGGATGCCGCGGAACTCATTCAGAAGACCTTCCGGAAGGAAGGCATCGGCCTGATTATGAATGCCAAGCCTCTTCAGGTTGCCAGGACCGACGCCGGCAAGTCGGTGCAGTATGAAAGCGGAGGCCAAAAGGGTGAAATCGAGGTGGACGAGATTCTCATCGGCGCGGGCCGCGCCCCCAACGTGGAGGGCCTTAACCTGGAAGCCGCCGGGGTGATGTATGAGCCCGGGAAAGGCCGGGGAGTGTTGGTCAATGACCGGCTGCGAACCACCAACCGCAAAATCTACGCGGCCGGCGATATTTGCTTGCCATACCAATTCACTCACCTGGCCGACTTCGCTGCCCGGATCGTCATCCAGAATGCCCTGTTCTTCGGCCGCAAGAAATTCAGCGCCCTGACCATCCCCTGGTGCACTTACACCGATCCGGAGGTGGCCCACGTGGGCCTCAATGAGACAGAGGCGGAAAAGAAGGGCATTCCGGTCACGACCTTTGTCAAACCTTTAAGCGAGGTGGACCGGGCCATCATGGACGGTGAAGAAGAGGGGTTCGTGAAGATCCATGTCAAAAAAGGCACTGACAAAATCCTGGGCGCCACCATCGTGGCCCGCCATGCCGGGGAGATGATCAGCGAAATTACCGCGGCCATGGTGGGCAATATCGGCCTGGGAACCCTGGCCGCGGTCATCCATCCTTATCCCACCCAGGCAGAGGCCATCCGTCAGGCCGGCGACCTGTACAACCGGACCAAGCTGACTCCGGGGGTCAAAAAGATGTTCACCAAATTCCTGGCCTGGCGGCGGTAAACCCGTGATATCGTCCCCGGAGGAACCGCCCTCAGCCGCCCCTTAGCGGCTGGCGGTATCCGGGAATCTGCATCATACCTGGAGATAAGGACAAGTTATGGAGAAAACGCAGGAAACCCTTGATAATGTTCGGGAATACTACGGAAGAATTCTCAAGAGCAAAGGAGATCTAAAGACCGACGCCTGCTGCTCGGGAGATTCTTTGCCCCTCTACCTGAAAAAGATCCTCAAGGACCTGGATGAGGAAATAATCACTAAATTTTATGGATGCGGCTCTCCTATCCCCCTGGCCTTGGAGGGCTGTACCGTCCTGGACCTGGGTTGCGGCGCCGGCAGAGACGTTTATCTAGTTTCGGCTCTGGTAGGCGAAAAGGGCCGTGTTATCGGGGTGGACATGACCGACGCGCAACTGGAGGTGGCCAGGAGACACCTGCCCGCGCAAACTCGAAAGTTCGGTTACAGCCGTCCCAATATTGAATTTAAGAAAGGATACATCGAGAACTTAAAAGCGTTGGAGATCGAGGATAATTCCATTGACGTAGTCCTGTCCAATTGCGTAATCAACCTGTCGCCGGATAAAAAGGCGGTTTTTCGGGAAATTTTCCGGGTCCTGAAGCCCGGGGGCGAACTATACTTTGCGGATATTTTTGCCGGTTGCCGGGTTCCCGGAAGCATCCAGGCCGATCCGGTTTTACTGGGGGAATGCCTGGGCGGGGCCATGTATATCGAGGACTTTCGCAGACTTTTACGGGAGTTGGGTTGTTTGGACTACCGAGTGGTCAACCGCAGGAAAGTGGCCCTAGACAATGCCGGGATCGCGGCCAAAGTGGGCATGGTCGATTTTTCGTCCCTGACCATCAGGGCTTTCAAGCTGAAGGGATTGGAGGATATCTGCGAAGATTACGGGCAGGCGGCAGTCTATCTGGGGACCATCCCGGAGGCCCCCCATCAATTTGTCCTGGATGACCACCATATCTTTAAAACCGGTAAGCCGATGCTGGTGTGCGGCAATACCGCCTATATGCTCGATCAGAGCCGTTTTGGCCGGTTTTTTCAGATTATGGGCGATCGCAGCACCCACTTCGGGCCATTTCCCTGCGGGCCTGCCGGGAGCAGGGCGGCAGAAGGAGATGGGGCTGGAGGGTGTTCCTGCTGACGTCCTTTGCTGTTAATGTTGCTGCCCGCTGGGAGGAATTTGCAGATGCGCCCTGATGCAAGCCGCTTAGCTTTGATTTCCCTGATATTTTCAGGCCTGGCGGTTATCTTTCTCTTGATTGCCGCCCCGGGCGTTCCCGGCGGCGAAAAATCTCCAGCTCTTCCGGAGGAGGGAGACATGGCGACCCCCCAGTCGATTACAGCTTCTGCCAAATCCGCGCCGCCGCCCATCGATCTGGCGGCCCCGGCCAAAACTGCGACCGCCACCTTCGCCCTGGGGTGATTCTGGGGTCCGGACGCCCGGTTCGGGGTCCTCAAAGGCGTGGTGCGCACCCGGGTGGGATATTCGGGAGGAACCAAAAAGAATCCTACTTACCATGATCTCGGCAATCACACCGAGACCATCCAGCTCGACTATGATCCCGGTCAAATCTCTTATAAAGAGCTGCTGGCGATTTTTTGGGAGAGCCATAGTCCCGGCTCCCGGCCCTGGTCCCGGCAATATCTGGCCGCCATTTTCTTTCATAATGACGAACAAAAGAGGTTGGCCCTGGAAACGAGAGACCAGGCTGCGGCCAGGATAAAGGGCGAAGTCCATACCCAGATCCTTCCCGCTGGCGAATTTTATCAGGCAGAAGACTATCATCAGAAATATTTCCTGCGACGTGATCCGTTTTTGCTTAATGAATTGACCCGCATGTATTCCAGCACCAAGGATTTGGTGGCGTCCACCGCGGCGGCGCGCCTAAACGGCTATGTGGCCGGATACGGCACCCGGGCCGGGCTGGAGGCGGAATTGAGCAGCCTGGGGCTGTCCCCCGAGGGAAACAAGAAGCTGTTGAGGTTGGTTCCAGAAACTGCGCCTTCCAGTCCGGCTCCAGGTTGCCCCCTGCCCCGGGGCGGCTAGTTTTGGGATATTAGTTCGCACCCCGTCATAATTATTTTTAAACCGTTCAACATTCTATCCGGCCGGCCGGGGCTGGGAACCCGCAGCCGCAGTCCCGGCCCTGGCCCGCCGTGCCTTGGTAATGCTGGGCTCCCTCCCTGGATAAGGCGGATAAACTGCCTCCGTTAATTACAATAACGTTAAATAACTGCCGGACATATTACTGATTTGGTGAATTAATTCACATTTAATTCTCAATTATGTAGTTTTGTTGAAATTTATTTCGCCTGGGCCAGTGGCTCCGTAACGGCGATAATAATATGCGCTTGCAATTAATTAAGCTCCATAAGGTTTCCAACATCGCCACCCCTTGATCGTAAAAAAACCTGGCAAAACTGATGGTATATAATTTGCTTCCTCCTGACAGCAAAAACCTTTGGCTGTAAAGGAGATGGCACATGTCATTCTTGCGCTTACGGACTTTCTCCTCATTTGCCAGGTTTATCCAACCCCTGGAAATGATGACCCGGGGAGACTGGGATTTGACCGTGGAATTGGAACCTCCCCGGCGCCGTCGCCTGCGGCGGCTGGCTGGCATTTTCCAACATCTGTTCGACAAGCTCCGAGGTATCATCAACAAGATCGCGGTGACCACGGTCAGCCTCTCCCGGGTCGCCCCGGAACTGACGGCAGTCGCCCAGGATCTGGAAAAAGGCGCCCATGACCAGGTGCGGCAGGTGGAACAGATTACTCAGGCCAGCCAGAAAATGGCGGCCATGGTTCGGGAGGTGGGGCGTTATACCGAAGATGCCGCGGCTTTTTACCGGGAGGTGGTGGAGGTCATCAAGGTCCTGCAGGACCGGTCGGAGAATATCGGCACTGCGGTGCAACTCATTGAGAAGGTGACGTTTCAGACCCGGTTGCTGGCCCTCAACGCCGCGGTGGAAGCGGCCCGGGCCGGAGAAGCGGGGGTGGGTTTTGCGGTGGTGGCCCAGGAAATCCGCCAACTCGCGGAGCGGACCGCAGAGGCCACCAATCACGTGGGCGGTATTTTAGGCACGATCCAGGAGTCCATCGCCCGGCTGGCTGTCCGGATGGGAACGGGCGGACATGCCGATGCCGCCGCCAACACCTTTCATAATCTGCTGGAGGAGATGGCCCAGGCGGGAGAATCCCAGGACGCCCAGGTGCAGAGAGTCATCGAGGAGGTCACCGATGACCTGGATGGCGTGGGTGAAGTCGCCAGGCAACAGCTTCATAATGCTTCCCAGCTCACCCAATTGGGGGAACAGGTCCGGAAACACTGCGAGGACCTGCTCCTGGGAGTGGGGGTGTTCCGTTTGCCGGGCCACCAAAAGGCCAAAGAAATTATTGAATATATTTCCCGGGACGGGGAACTGCTTTCCATGACCCGGGGTAGGCAGGAGGCCTTTCTCCGGAAAACCATGCATCATTACCCGTTTTTTGAGCTTTGTTATGTGACCGACGCCGGGGGCGTCCAGGTTACCGACAATATCTCCAACAACGGCTTTCATGCGGCCTACGGGTCCACAGGCTTCGGCAAGAACTGGTCAACCCGTCCCTGGTTCACGGAAGCCATGAATCGCAGAGATACTTATATCTCCGATATTTATCGCTCCGTAGCCTCCGACAGCTTTTGTCTAACGGTTTCCACCCCGCTATGGGATGCCGGGGGGAACCTGATAGGGGTTTTAGGAGCCGACATTAATTTCAATGATATCCTGGATATTTAAGGAACTTAATTAGCAGGCGTTTTAAAATTTAACCAACCCTCCTCCTCAAGGCCCTCTTAAATGGCGCCGGCTCCAGGGGGCCGGCGCCATGGCGGAGGCCATCGGTATCTCCGTCTTTTCCCCAGGATTCTCTTTACCCACCTTTATTTTATTTTCCGCAGTTAAGTTCCAAAAAATATATTATATTTAAATAGGATAAAGACATCATTTAACCGAAGACCGAAGACCAGAAACTGAAAACTATACGTAGCGACATAAATATTTGAACATCTTTAATCTCTGCGCCCTCTGCGTCTCTGCGGTGATAAAATTTTACCGCAGAGACGCAGAGAACGCAGAGGAGATTTAGGTGCAATAAATTATTGTCGGTCTAGAAAAATCCTCCCATGCTGCGCTCCCGACCATACCCCCCGGGGACCAGAATCGGCCTGACCACCACCATTCCGGTGGAGGCGGTGCTGGCTGCAAGCCTGGCCCCGGTGGATTTGAATAATCTTTTCATCTCCTCTCCCCAAGCCCTGGCCCGGGTGAACCTGGCTGAGACCGCGGGCTTTCCCCGCACCGTCTGCGCCTGGGTTAAGGGCATTTACGCCACCCTTAAGGAGCACCCGGAAATCGCGGCGGTCATCGTCGCCTGCCAGGGGGATTGCTCCTACACCCAGGCCCTGGGGGAGATTTGCGAGGCCGAAAACCGGGAGGTGATCCATTTCAAGTTTCCTTATCCGGCCCAGAAGGAGCAGATGCGCCGGGAGCTGGAAAATCTGGCGGGCAGCCTGGGAACCACCATACGGGAAATGGCCCGGGTCCAGGAGCGGCTTGACCCCCTCCGCCGGAACCTGCGCCGCCTGGACCGCCTCACCTGGGAGACCGGCCAGGTGCGGGGGGAAGAGAATTTCTTATATCTGATCAGCAGCTCCGATTTCGAGTCCGATCTCGATGCTTATGAATTGAAAGTGGCGGAGTTTCTGAAAGAGGCGGAAAAACGGCCTTATGCTTCGCCTTCCCTGCGCCTGGGGCTGGCGGGCATCCCCCCTATCTTCACCGATCTCTGGGATTATCTGGAGGAATTGGGGGCCGGGGTGGTCTTTAACGAGATACCCCGGCAGTTCAGCCTGCCCTACCCGGGCCTGGACCTGGCGGAGCAGTATCTGCGCTACACCTATCCCTATGATATCTTCGGACGCCTGGCGGACCTGGAGGAGGCCGTCAGGGAACGCAGACTGGACGGCCTGATTCATTACACACAAAGTTTCTGCTTCCGCCAGATGTTCGACCAGATCATCCGGGAGCGGCTGGACGTGCCCGTCCTGACCATTGAAGGGGATCGTCCTACTCCCCTGGATTCCCGCACCCGCATGCGCCTGGAGGCCTTTGTCGATGTCTTGCGGCCTTGAGGAGAGAGGCTTGGCCTTAGGGATGGACTTCGGCAGCCGCTACGTTAAGCTGGTTTATTGCCGTGGCAAAGGGGGCTGGGGCCGGAAAAAAATAGACACCCTCACCTTTTTCCGGGATTATCTGCTTAAAGATGAGGGGCGTCTGGCCGTGGATTGGCCGCGGCTTAAGCTCGCGCCTCCCCGGGCCCTGGTGGTCACGGGTTACGGCAAGAGCCTCCTTAAAGGCCACTTTCCCACCATCACCGAGATCCGCGCCCATTTTCTCGGGGCCCGCCGCGCCACCGGGCTGGACCACTTCATCCTCCTGGAAGCCGGAGGGCAGGACACCAAGGTGCTCTATGTCAAGAATGGCCGGGTCTTCGATTTTCTCACCAACGACCGTTGCGCCGCGGGCACGGGGCGCTACCTGGAGAACATGGCCCGCTTCCTGAAGATGCCGCTGCCGGAATTCGCCGGAGCCTGGCGGCAGCCGGTGGAGATTTCTCACACCTGCGCCATCTTTGGCGAAAGCGAATTGATCGGGCATCTCCTGGAAGGGGCGGCGCCGGAGCGCATCGCCGCGGGGGTCAACGCCTCCGTGGCCCGGAGAAACCTGATGATGGTGCGCCGCTACCCCTGCCGCACCCTGGTCTTTACCGGGGGGGTGGCCCGGAACCGGGCGGTGGTGCAGTTATTAAGGGAACAGCAGGATTATCGGGTGGTGGTGCCCGGATACCCTCAGTTTACCGGGGCGTTCGGGTGCTGCCTGGAGGCCCGGGCGCGTCTTTCCGGGGAGACGCCATGAACCGGCTGAATCGGGACCATCCTTTAAATCAGGCCCTCCGGGATTTGCTGCCCGGGGATTTTCCCTGGCCCCGGGCAGAGGTGCTCCTGGAGCCCTTGCCTTCTTCCCGGCAGGTGGCGCGCCTTACCACCGGCAATGGAGAAGTAGCCGTGGTGGGGAAGTTTTTTTGCGCCTATCCTCCGGCCACCGACAAAGACCGCAGCCTGGACGGGGAGTATGGCAACTATCTCCGGGCCGAGGTCCTGGGCCTGACCCAGGGGGCCGGCCTGATCCCCCGGCTCCTGGGGCGCAGTCCCCAGGCCCGCCTGGGTTTGGTGGTAGAGGCCGTCTCCGGCCCGGACCTGGACCAGGCCCTGGCCCTGGCCTGCCGCCGGGGGGAGAATGATCAGCTTTTTTGCCGTCTGGAGAAGCTAGCCGGACTGCTGGCGGTCTTTCACACCCGGCCGCTCCCCGAGCAACCGGTCTCCCCTCAACCTGCCCTGGATTACCTGGCCAAGCTGCGGCGCCAGCTCCGAGGCCTGAGCCTTTTGACCGCCGAGGATGAGCAGGTTTTACAGGAGGAAGCGGCGGCCTGGGCCGGGAGACTGGCCCGGTTCCCGGATCATCTGGTGTTGGCCCACGGCGACGCCACCCCCACCAATTTTCTCTTCCCAGACGGCAGGGTGGTGGCCTTGGACCTGGAACGCCTGCGGTATGCTGACCGCCTCTGGGACCTCTCCTGGGTGGCCGGGGAAATGAAGCACGCCTGGGGCTGGCGCACCGGCCATCCGGAAGGGGCCGAGTCCGCCATCGGGCATTTTTTTGCGTCTTACCTCCGGGCCCTGCCTGCGGATGCGGCTCTGACGCGGCGAATTTTTACGTTGAACCCCTTTTACATGGCCCTGGCGGAGCTGCGAATTGCCCGGAATGACTATCTCTCCCGGCACTACCGCCTGGCCCTGGTGGCCGAAGCCCGGCGCTGTCTGGCCGGGGGCCGGAGCTTGAGCCTATGAAGACCGTGCTGATCATCGCCGGCTCCGACCCCGGGGCCGGAGCCGGATTGCAGCAGGACCTGAAAGTGACAACCCTCCTGGGGACTTACGGATTGACGGTGGTCACCGCCCTGACCGTCCAAAATTCCCTGGGGGTGCTCTCCGTCCATCCCGCGGCCCCGGAGGTGGTGGACGCCCAACTGCACGCGGTTTTGAGCGATTTCCCCGTGACCGCGGTGAAGGTGGGCATGCTGGCTGACGCGGAAATAGCCCGGACCGTAGCCCGGCGGCTTAAGGAGTATCAGCCCCCATACCTGGTGCTGGACCCGGTGCTGGCGGCCAGCTCCGGGGGAGCGCTCCTGGAGCCGGAGGGAGTGGCGGTTCTTAAAGAAGAAATATTTCCTCTCACTTATCTCCTCACCCCCAACGCGCCGGAAGCGGCCCGGCTCACGGGGATGGAGGTGAACACCCCCGGGGACCTGGAAGAAGCGGCCCGGCGTCTGCAACAGATGGGGCCGCAGTGGGTCCTGGCCAAAGGGGGCCATCTGCCGGGAGAGCCGGTGGACGTCCTCACGGACGGGATCAATGCCTATCACCTCCGGGGCCCGCGCCTTAACGCGCCCCACGGCCACGGCTCCGGCTGCGCCCTGGCTGCGGCGGCCGCGGCCCACCTGGCCCGGGGCCTGGCCCTGCCGGAAGCGGTGCAGGAGGCCCGGACTCTCATAGCCCAGGCCCTGCGTTGGGGCCTGCCCTTGGGACACGGCCGGGGGCCGGTCAACCCTTATGCCCCGTTCGCCCGGGAATTGGGCCGCTACCGGGTCCTGGAATCCTTAAACGCAGCCGCGGCCCGCTTGCAGCAGGAGGACATCAGCGGCCTCATCCCTGAAGGTATGAGCAATCTGGGGTATGCTGCGCCGTATGCGGAGGGGCCTCAGGACGTGGCTGCCTTCCCCGGGAGATTGGTGCCAGGCCCCCAGGGGCTGCTCATTCCCGCGCCTCCGGCCTTCGGGGCCTCCGGGGACCTGGCCGCGGTTATTCTTGCAGCCATCGAGAACCATCCCCATCTCCGGGCAGCCATGAATATCCGGTATTCTGAGAGCTTGAAGGAGATCGCCCCGTTGCTGGCTTTAAGATGGGCCGCGTGCGAACTATCCCTGGAACCTCAGGATGGTCGGAAAGAAAAAGAGGATAGCCCGGCTGTGAAGGTTGCCGCAGCCATTAAGCCCGGAGAACCGCCGCCGGACCTGATTCATGACCCCGGAGATTGGGGCCGGGAGCCCAGGCTTTATATTCTGGGAACTGATCCCGAGGCGGTGGCGGCAAAGGCGGTGGCCCTGAAAAACGCACTCAGTGCCGCAGGAAAGTTAAGATAATTTCTTAAGATGGATTATGGGGGAGGGCAAGGACAAGAAAATATCAGGAGCGGGTTAAAAAACCGAAGCCATCGACCTATCAATAATTGCTGCACCGCTTTCCGCCATCCCCTTCCTCATTCCTGGGGGCAGCATGACCGGGACAGAGGTTTAAAGTCCGGTTTTGCGGCCACAGGGAAACCTGCCGGCAGAGTTCCATAATTTCCCGGAAATTGCCGCGATTGATCTCAGGAACAGCCGCATATTGCGCCAACTTATGGTCGTTGATTTTCGGACCGTGGAACCTGAGAACCAGCATTTCCAGGATCGGGGCATCTTTTCCGGTGGAAAGCGGGAGGAGGGCTGCGCCGTAGCCGTTGGCAAACCGGATAATAATTTGAGTTTCTGCCGGAACCTGCCGGTGATGAATTAGCACGATGTCAGCCGCCAGGGTTCGAAAGATCTCTTTGCTCCTTCCAAAAAGATAATGGTCGCCGGGGTTCGTTTCTTCCATTTTATCCTCCAATGCGAATGATCATGATATTTGAGACCCCAGGGGATGTTACCAATCATCCATGGCGTCTCTGATTTTTACGAAGGCTACAAATAATCCCATAGCCAGGCTGCCGCATAAAAACCCTGCGAAAAAAGTCATAATGTACGAGACCATGGCTCCTTCCTTGGAAAAAATCTAGGGAATCAGGTTCTCTCCTGCAGTATCTGTGTCGGTTGCTGTCAGCATATCCCTTGATTATTAAATCCCAATTAGATTTCGGTTAATTTTCAGTGAAGACTTCTTTTTGCTGCCGATTCGCAATCAAAAGACACCTGTACAAGGCGTCATAAGTAATTGCACATCCTGAGTCTCTGTCCTGAAAAGTTCCAATTTGGTGGGGCGGCAGTCCCTGGCCGCCGGACGCTCGGCGGGCACGGAGGCCCGCCCCACCAGTCTTTTTATGCTTTGCGGGTGGGCCGAAGGCCCATGAGGAGCTGCTCCGAAAAGTTCCAAGCGGTAGTACAGGCTTTCAAGCCTGTACGGATTATCAGGGCGTGCGAGACGCCCACCCTACGACCTTTTCATAATTTACGGGCCGATGGCTCATGAATGACTGCGGCAAAAAAAATCACCGCAGAGACGCAGAGGACGCAGAGAATGATTATGTGCAATTAATTAGGAGATTTTCGCAGAAGTCTCGAATCGCCAGGAAATATCTGCGAAACCAGGTGAGGGGGAGAGATGCGCGGCTCTGGCCTGGGAAGCAGGCCGGTTTACTCGCATCTTTCGAAAAAATTGAGAGATGGATTACACATCTCCGGGTGGGACGTCCACCCCCGCGGGTGTGACCGCGGTTTCCGTTTCCGGCTGCCGGCGGCCTTCTCCAAAAAGCCGGATGGCCAGGATGGACAATTCATACATGCAGTACATGGGGACGGCCACCGCGAACATGGTCATGATATCCGCGTGGAACGCGGCGATCACCGCGCTGAGCAGAATGGCCACCCGGCGGCTCCGCCGCAGCATACCCAGGTTGACCACCCCCACCCGGGCCAGAATGAGGAGGATCAGAGGCAGTTCGAAAACCACCCCGAAGAGCAGCAGCAGGCGCAGGCAAAAGTTGATGAACTGGGTGATATTGAGCATGGAGAAGAGAAATTCGCTCTCGTAGGCCAGGGAAAAGGAAATGATCAGCGGCCAGACCATGTTCAGGAAAAACAGGTCCCCCAAAAGAAAGGCCAGGGTCCCGAAAGGCACGAAATAATAGACGTATTTTTTCTCATGTTCATAGAGGGCGGGCGCGAAAAAGAGCCAGAGTTGATAGAGGATCACGGGAAAGGCCAGGGCCAGGCCGGTGATCAACGAGATCTTCATGTGCACGAAAAAGGGCTCCAGGGGGGCCATGTAATTGAGCTTGTGGGGAGTAACCTGGGGGGGCTTAGGCTCGATCCCCAGGCGAGAGGTGAGGGCGGGGAATTTTTCGGCGGCCCAGAGAGTGAATGAGTATTGCCATTTCTGGGTGATGGACGGCTCCATCAAAGGCCGCTGCATATAGTGCTGCACCGTGGGCGCCAAGGGCCAGGCCGCGGCCATGCCGATGAACATGGCGATCAGGATAATAATCAGGCGCTTGCGCAGCTCCTGCAGATGATCCAAAAAAGACATTTCGGTCAAGACTGAAGATCCTCCGGCCCCGGCTCTCCCTGGACTGATAAGCCTGAAAGTTGGCGGAACAACGGGCGAAAATATTTTTTCACATCAATTAATTGTAAAACATAGGGCCCGGAAAGGCAATGGAAGGGAGGAGATTGCCGCGGCAGTCGCATGAGGCTTCAGATAGGGTCTTACCAGTAAATAGTTAGAAGGGCGGGCTTTAAAGTCCCCCTTGGTAAAGGGGGATTTAGGGGGATTTTCAGGTGCTTATAAAAACCCCCCGGCCCCCTTTAAAAAGGGGGAGATTTTTCCTGGCGCACCTTTTCGTGGCTGATTCAAGATGACGCGTGAAACAGGTTATAAAATGACTTTTATGTTCGCTTTCAAGGAAATAAATCTGCAAAGTAACTTTTTATTAACGCAAAACGAAAAACCGTCCTAATAAACCCGGCTCACCAGTTTGCCCCGGCGGTAGAGGGAAATCTGGCCGTCCTGGGAGACGCAGATGCCCAGGACGGCGGGGGTCCAAGCCGTGAATTCCCGGGTTACCTGATGGCGGATGCCGCTGCCCAGATCGTCCCTGGCCGGGGGCAGGCTGACCCCGGTGGCTTTGAGGCGGGCCCGGAACTGGCAGGCCTGCAGATGGTCATTAAAGAGCAAAGCCCCGTCCGACTTGGAAAGGCCAAGGAGGTGGCGGAGCCATGGCTCCTCCAGGGGCACACATTGCGCCAGGCGCACCTGGTTCTCAATGGGCGTGTCCGGGGCCTCCAGTTGGTCGCCGGTCAGGCCCAGGAGGAGGATACTGCCATGGCCGGCGCGGCGCACCATGGTCAACAGATTTTTCAGCCTGGTGAGCTCCGTGGCCTGGCATGTTGGACAAATTTCTCTCACTTCTTGTTCCAGTTTCTGCCAGAAGATATCCTGGAACAGGGGAATGTGGAGATGGCCGTGGCGGTACTCCAGCAACGACAGGGGGATGCGGAGGTTCAGGCGGCCCTTGAGGGCCAGCCAGAACCTGATGTGGCCCCGGTGGGAGATGGTGGCCAGGGGCATCACCGTGCGCCAGGCCTTGGCCGTGGTTAGCTGCTGGTGCGTCCCCTTGATGATCTGCAAAAGACCGATGATCCGCCCTCGATGCAGGGCCAGGAAGGTGGTGCGGCCGTCGGCGTTAAGCAGAAACTGCTTGATGGACTGCACCCCTTCTTCCAGAGAGATGTGATTGGCTTCGTGGTATACCAGCAAACCCGGCCATCGCTGCCGGTAGTAATCCAATTCCCGGGCCGCGGAGAGGATGGCAAAGCCGGTGAACAGGCGTTCCCCTTCAATGGATAAATAAAGCAGCCGTTTGAACAGGCGCCAGGCCCGGATCACCGCTTCCTGCCGGTTTCCGCCGGGAAATTCGCAGCGCCGCAAATCCGCGGCGCTGTGCAGCATGGAGCCGATATACGGATTATCCTGGGCGTCCAGTTTGATGGTGGCGCAGGGCGCCCACTCCAGGCTTTGGAGATAGCCGGCCACCACTTGTTCCTCCAGGGAATAGGGGGTAAAAGTGGACATGCCGTGACCGCCGCCGGGGGTCTGGGACAGGTAATGGAGGGCCAGGTGGCCGAAGAGGACGCTTAAGAAACGGATATGGAAAGGGGAAAGCAAAAAAGTCGCTTGCGAGGTGCGCAGCCAAAGATCTTCGGGCCTCCCGCCGATTTCAAACCGTACGAGGTGCGAAACCCCTTCCACCTCCCGGATGGAAAGATTGGGAAAGATGCTGCCCTTGATCTCCACCGGATGGCGTTGGAAGTGCATGGCAAAACAGGGGAAGAGCTCCAAGCCCTGGGCTTGCAGAGGCACCGCATTCCGGGGATGCTCCTGCCCGTCTATCACCACGCAGGCGGTGATATCCTGGATCAGGCGCAAGACTTCCCCGGTGGTCACGAGAGAACGGAGCCGCTCTGCGAAAGACTCCTGGGGCTGTTTGGGACTTCTGGCCATGGATTTCCTTAGGTGGTTTTTGTGGAACTGGGAGAAAGTGATCAGTAATCAGTTATCAGTCATCAGTAAGTACAGGAATGACTAGCGATGAATTTGCTTTTTCCGTTCACTGATCACTGATTACTGATCACTACTCCACACGGCTCCCCTCAACTTATAAAGTATATTAACAATTTCGGAGATAAGTTCAAGCGCGGCCCAACCCTCGGCTGCCGGCCCGGATGCGACCGGCGATTTCCGGCCAGTCGAGGGTGGTGAGTTGCCTATCCGAAAGCAGCCAGCGGCCCGCCGCCATCACTTGGCGCACGTCCGCGGCCCGGGCGGCATAGACCAGATGGGAATAAGGGTCGAACAGCGGTGTGAGATGAGGCTGGTTCAGGTCCAAGACCACCAGGTCCGCGGCCTTGCCGGGGGTGAGGGTCCCGGTTATCTCGCCCAGGCCCAGGACTCCGGCCCCCTCCCTGGTGGCCAGGGCCGCGGTTTGGGCCGCGGGCAGGACCGTGGGGTCATGCCGCCAAACTTTATGCAGCCGGGCCGCCAGACTCATCTCCCCGAAGAGGTCCAGGTCGTTGTTGGACGCGGCCCCGTCGGTTCCCAGCCCCACCATCACGCCTTTGGCCAGAAGCTCGGGGATGGGGGCCGCGCCGGCGGCCAGTTTCAGGTTGGACTCCGGGCAGTGGCTCACCTTCACCCCCCGCCGGGCCAGGAGGTCCAAATCCTCCGGGGGCAGCCAGACGCAGTGCACCGCCACCGTCGATTCATCCAATAGCCCCAGGCTCTCCAGGTAGGCCCCGGGGGCTAGCCCGGTTTTGCCCCGCAGTTCTTCCACTTCCTGACGGGTTTCCGCCAGGTGGATGAAGAAGGGGAGGCCCCGCTGCCGGGTGATGGCCTTGGCCCGCTTCAGGGTCTCCGGGCCGCAGGTGTAAGGGGAATGGCAGAATAAGGTGGAGGTGATCAAGTCCGGGGCAAAATCTTCCCCGGAATCCATGAAATCCAGGGCCGCTTTCAGGTTGTCCCGGGGATCGGGGACGCCTGGAATGGGAAAATCCAACACCCCCTGGGCCGCCACCGCGCGCAGGCCGGCTTCTGCCAAGGCCCGGCGGGCCTCGGCTTCATAAAAGTAGCTGTCCGCTACGGTGGTAATACCGCCCCGGATCATTTCCGCGGCAGCCAGGAGCGTCCCTAGGTAAACCTTGTCCCCGTCCAGCCACCCGGACTCCAGGGGAAAGATAAAATCCTGAAGCCACTTCTGCAAAGGCAGATCGTCGGCCAGACCCCGGAACCAGACCATGGCTGCGTGGCAATGGGTATTTACCAGCCCCGGCAGCACCAGGGATCCCTGGGCGTCCAGGAGACGGCGGGCGGGGGGGAGAGAGGCGGGAGGCGCAGCACTGCCTACTGCGGCGATCTTGCTTCCTTTAATGGCCACAAAGCCATCGAGAATAGGAGCGGCCCCGGGCTCCAGGGTGAGCACCAGGGCGTTATGGATCAGCCAATCCGCGTCGATTAGTTCAAGGTTCAAGGTTCAAAGTTCAAGGTTGGCTGGGATGTCTCCAACGCCTTACTGGCCACTGGCCACTGACCCCTACCCTTGGCCACTGTCCTTACTGATATCCACCGGCGCGCCGGTTTGCTCCTCCACGGCCCGGAGGAATTTATACCAGTCGATCTGCCCGGCCAGGCCCCGGTCGCTGAGGCGGTTGACCGCGTATTTCAGCAGATCCGGAATCTTGTGGTAAATGTCTTCGTGGACCTCCACAAAGATGCGGCCTTTAAGGAAACCGAATTTCACCGGCTCGTAAATGAGCTCCACGGAAGTGCCCACGGATGTGAGGTCAAACAATTGTTCAATGTCTTCGGGGTAGTGGCGGATACAGCCGTGGCTCACCAGGCGGCCCACGCCCATGGGCGCGTGGGTGCCGTGCAGGCCGTAGTGGGACAGGCCCATCCAACGGCTTCCCACGGGGTTTTCATCGCTGTGGGGCATGAAGGCCATGCCGTATTTGGCTTGGAGGCCTTTGGGGATGCGCCAGCCGGGGTTCACGGATTTGCTCTGAACATGGAAACGCTTGCCGATGGGGGTCTTGTAATCCAGGACGCCGATGCCGATGGGGAAGGTGTACACTTCTCCTTTATCAGGGAAAAAGCGGTAGCCCCGCAGTTCCGCGACATTGATCAGGTAGCCGGGATAGGAGGAGCGGTCGGGGATGATCCATTGGCTGGGGATGTCGATGTCCGTGTCCCAAGGCAGGTAAAAGTGGTCCAAATTCCGGTGGTATTTGGCCAATTCCCAGAACCCCAGGTCATACTCCCGGGCGATTTTGTACATGTTCTCATAGCGCACGATATGGTGCTTTTGGGGTTCGCCCACCACGGTGAGGGCTTCCGGGTCCACCGGGACGCCCTGGGGCAGGCGGTAGCGGAAAGGCCCCGCGGCCCAGGCGGAGGCCGCGGCGAAGAGGACCATGCTGACCAGGAAAATCCCGAGAATTCTTGGAAGTATTGACATCGCCAGCATTTTATATGAAAAAGAGGAAGAGAGAAAGGGAAAAGGGGCATTCCTGAATCTCTGCGCTCTCTGCGTCTGTTCCGAAAAGTTCGAAGTTCAAGGTTCAAAGTTCAAGGTTAACTGCCGGTAACTTTTCATAATTTACGGGTGAGCCAAAAGCTCATGAGCAACTGTTCCGAAAAGTTCTAAGCGGTCGTACAGGCTTTCAAGCCTGTACGGATTACCAGGGCGGGCGAGACGCCCGCCCTACGGGCTTTTCATGCTTTGCGGGTGGGCCACAGACCCATGAGCGAATGCTGTAAAAAGAATCACCGCAGAGACGCAGTGGACGCAGAGAATGATTATCTGCAATTAATTATGCCGCTCTGTATAATACTTGCGTCTTTATTTGCGCCTTTGCGCCTTTGCGCCTTTGCGTGAGGCTATCTTTTCCAAGGCAGTAATGCGATGACCATTTTAGACGCCCATACCCATATCTTTCCCCCGGAGGTCTGCCGCCGGCGGGAGGATTTTTTTGCGGATGAGCCGGCCTTCCGGCTTCTGTATGAATCTCCCAAGTCGAAGCTGGTGGGGCCCGACGAGATGGTGGCGGCGCTGGATAAGGAAGACGTGGCCGCCGCGGTGGCCCTGGGTTTCCCCTGGAGGCAGGAGCGGCTCTGGCGGCGGCAGCATGAAGTCCTGTTGGAGGCCCAACGGCGCTGGCCACGAAGGCTCATCGCCTTCTGCGCGGTCCACCCCCTGGAGCCGGGTGCGGCCCGGGAGGTGGAGCGCTGCCTGGCCGCGGGGTTCCGGGGCGTGGGGGAACTGGCCTGGTACCTGGAGGATATGGGGGAGGACCTGCCCAATTATCTGGCCCCCATCGCCGAACTCTGCCAGCATTACCGGGTGCCCCTGATGCTGCATATCAACGACCCGGTGGGGCATGATTATCCGGGGAAAGGGGCCATTTCGCTCCCCGCGGTCTACCGGCTGATCCGGGATTTTCCGGAGGTGGACTGGATTCTGGCGCACTGGGGCGGGGGGCTGCCTTTCTACGGCCTGATGAAAAAAGAGGCCCCGGAGGTCTTTCGCCGGGTCTATTTCGACACCGCGGCCTCCCCCTACCTCTACCGCCCGGCCATCTACCGCCTGGCCGCGGAGATGGCGGGGCCGGAGAAGATTCTCTTCGGCAGCGACTATCCCTTGCTGCCGGTAAGCCGCTACCTGAAGGACATGGAGCAGGCGAACCTGCCGGAGGAGTGGCGGGAGATGATGTTGGGGGGGAATTTGGCGGGGTTGTTGGGGTATTAGCTGTCAGCTGTCAGCGGTCAGCGGCCAGCTAAGCGATAGCAGCTAAAATACAAGTTTCTCGCAGAGACGCAAAGTGCGCCAAGTTAATAATTCTTCCTTTGCGTCCTTTGCGCCTTGGCGAGAAACCGATTTTTTGCGGATGGGCCACTCATGAAATGCACTATGTGTGGTTCGGAATTAAGGCCATTGATCACAGATTTGCCTTTCAAGGTCAGCGAGATGACCATTGTCATCCTGAAAGGCTTGCCGGTGCTGCAATGCGATAATTGCATGGAATATTTGTTGGAGGATAAGGTGATGGGCCGGGTGGAAGAGATTCTGCAAGGCGCGGACAGCGCCGCGGAGTTGGAGATCATTCGCTACGCGGCTTAAGGAATTGAGCCGAGAATGGTGCTTGAGACGCACCCTACGTCCGTCTCTGAAAGTGTTTCTCGCACAGGCTGGAAAGCCTGTGCCACCGAATCAGGGGCCTTGGGGTTTGACTGGACCCGGGCGGGCACGGAGGCCCGCCCCACAGGTATTTTCACAGTCTCTACCTGGGTTCCGTGTAGTTTGGGAACCATGACTGGAAACATGCGCAGGCGGGACGCCTGCGCCACCAGTTTTTGGGGCCGCATTTGTTAGTATAGAAAAAAACCAAGAACTATACATAGCGACATAAATAATTGCGCATTATTCATCTTTGCGCTCTCTGCGTCTCTGGGAGATAAAAAGGTTTCCTCGCAAAGGCGCAGAGGCCGCAGAGAATGTTAAACGCGGTTAGTTAAGTCGCTCTGTATAAAAGCTAAAAGCCGAAAGCTGACCGCTGATAGCTGATAGCCACTCTTGGGACCGGGAAAAAAATCTGATATTGTTACTGATCACTGATTACTGGCCACTATCTTCAAAGCTAAGGAATTGGTGGGCAGTGCCCACCCTACTGGCCACCGATCACCGGCCCCTGGCCCCTGGCCACTGGCCGCTGAAAAAGGGACTCCATGGAACGGACTTCCGATGTATTGGTATTAGGCTCGGGACTGGCGGGATTGAGCTATGCCCTGAAGGTGGCGGAATTCGCCACCGTGAATCTGGTGACCAAACGGGGATTGACGGACACCTCCACCAGCAAGGCCCAGGGGGGCATTGCCGCGGTCCTGGGAGCCGACGATCGTTTTGAGTATCATATTCAGGACACCCTCACCACGGGCGAGGGCCTGACCCACCCGGACGTGGCGTCCCTGGTGGTGCGCCAGGGGCCGGAGCGCATTGAAGAGCTGGTCAACCTGGGGGCCCATTTCGACGTGGGCAAGGACAACGGCTTCGACTTGGGCCGGGAAGGCGGCCATTCCCGGCGCCGCATCATCCACGCCCATGACATGACCGGCGCGGAAGTGGAGCGCATCCTGGCGGAGAAGGTGCTGGCCCACCCCAACATCCAGGTCTTTGAAAACCACATGGGGGTCAACCTCATCACCGAAGAGCGGGTGGTGCGCCGGGGCCGGTCCGTGGTCAACCGGGAAGCCAACTGCCTGGGGGCTTACGTCCTCAACTGCGTCAACGGCGTAGTGGATACCTTTGCGGCGGCCATTACCCTGCTGGCCACCGGGGGCGTGGGCAAGGTATATTTGTATACCAGCAATCCCGACATCGCCACCGGCGACGGGGTGGCCATGGCCTACCGGGCCGGCGCGGTCATCGGCAACATGGAATTCGTGCAATTCCACCCCACCTGCCTTTATCACCCGGACGCCAAGAACTTCCTCATCTCCGAGGCCCTCAGGGGAGAGGGTGCGGTCTTAAAAGACAGCCGGGGACGGGCCTTCATGGATAAATACCATCCCCTGAAGGACCTGGCCCCCCGGGACACCGTGGCCCGGGCCATCGATTTGGAGCTGAAAAAGAGCGGCGCGGACTGCGTCTATCTGGACATCAGCCATCGCCCCGCCGACTTTGTCGGGCAGCGTTTCCCCAACATCTCCGAGAAATGCCTGGAGTACGGGATCGACATCACCAAGGAGCCCATCCCGGTGGTGCCCGCAGCCCATTATATGTGCGGGGGGGTGGCGACGGACGCCTTCGGCCGCACCAATATTTCCCATCTCTTTGCCGTGGGCGAGGTCTCTATGACCGGGCTGCACGGGGCCAACCGGCTGGCGTCCAACTCCCTGTTGGAGGCCCTGGTCTTTTCCCATCAGGCGGCCCTGGCGGCCCGGGAGATTCTTCCCGGGTTCAAGGCCCCCCCGGAGGGCACGGCGCCGATCTGGAACCCCTACGGGGCCACGGACAGTGAAGAAGCGGTGGTAGTCTCCCACAACTGGGATGAAATCCGCCGCTGCATGTGGAACTACGTGGGTATCGTGCGCACGGAGCGTAGGCTGCTCCGGGCCCAGCACCGCATCGATATGATCAACCAGGAGATTCAGGAATATTACTGGAATTTTTTGATCACCAGCGATCTTCTGGAATTGCGCAACATCGCCACCGTGGCCGACCTTATCATCCGCATGGCCTTGAGCCGCAAGGAGAGCCGGGGACTCCACTACAACCTGGATTACCCCGATCGGGACGACCAGCATTTCAGCCATGACACCCTCCTCTCCGCGGAAGGTTGGCAAAATGGCGGGTGAGAGGATACTCCTGGCGGATGACGACCCCCGAATATTAGAGGTGCTCACCGAGTTTTTGGAGGAGCAGGGGTATGAAGTCCATGCCGTCCGGGACGGCATGCAGGCCCTGGCCGCGATTAACGCCCGGGAATTCACCCTGGCCCTGCTGGACCTCCAACTGCCCGGCCTCTCCGGGCTGGAGCTGCTCTCCCGGATCAAAGCCCGGGCCCCGGAAACCGAGGTCATCCTCTTCACCGGCCACGCCGGACTGGAAAGCGCAGTCCAGGCCCTGCGGCTGGGAGCTTATGACTACTTGCTGAAGTCGGACCTCCTGCTGGCGGACCTCCAGGCGGTAATCAACCGGGCCCTGGAGCGGCGCCGTCTGGCCCAGACCAACTTCAACCTGCTGGAAAATCTGCGCCAGACCCAGGAAGAACTGGCCCAGCGGCGGACCTCGGAGCTCCAACAGATCAGGCGCATCGGCGAGACCCTGGCCGGACCTTTGACCGGGGTGCAGATTATCCAGGGCATGTTCAGCCTCATCCTGGAGAGCCTGCCCCTGGCGGTGCTGGGCCTGGAACTCACCGGCGGCGGTGAGGACCTACCCCGCGAGGCCTACCGCCGGCATCCGGGCACGGATACCGCCACTTTCGAAGCCTTCAGAGTCTGGCTGAAAGACCGCCTGGATGATTGGAGGCCTTACCTGATGGGCAAAGCGGCTCAGGGGCCGGGCAACTGCCAGGGGCCGCTGCCGGAGATGCTCGAAGCCCTGGTGGAAGCCGGGGAGGTAAGAGGCCTGGTGGCCGCGGGCCGGGAGACTCCCTTCTCCCCTGAAGAAACGGAACTCTTCTACATCTTTACCCTCCAGGGAGGGGCTGCTTTTAAAAGCCTGGCCCTTTATGAGCAGGTGCGCAGCCTGGCCATCCGCGACGGCTTGACCGGCCTATATAATTACCGCTACTTTTGGGAAGTGCTGCACCGGGAAGTGGAACTGGCCCGCCGCTACGAACATTCCTTATCTTTGCTTTTCCTGGATATCGATGATTTCAAACAGGTCAACGACACCCTGGGCCACCAGGTGGGGGACATGGTTCTAAAGGCCCTGGGAGCTTATCTCCAGGACGCGGTGCGCCAGGCCGACCTGGTCTGCCGCTACGGCGGGGAGGAGTTCGTCGTTTTGCTCTCCGAAACCGACTCCCAGGAGGCCAAAATTTCCGCGGAGCGGCTGCGCCAGGGTATCTCGCAGATCACCGTGAACCTGCCGGAGAAGGAACTGCATTTTACGGTGAGCATCGGCGTGGCGCAGCTGGAGCCGGGCATGGATGGGGACAACCTGGTGAAAGCCGCGGACCACGCGCTCTACCAGGCCAAACAGACCGGGAAAAACAGGGTGTGTGGTTCTTAGGCGATATAATCCAAGACTTGAAAGCCGTGTTCTTTTAAGGCCTCAATAATGGGCTGCAAGTCGCACTTGATGAGCCGGAAATAGTAGGGGCGTTTCCCCTCTTTGCTCGGCCCCAGGGCCACGTTGATGACCCGCCCCCCGGCCTCGTTGATCAGGCGGGATGCTTCCTCCAGGACCTCCGGCCTGTCCTCCAGGAGCAGATCCAGCCGGGAACTGCTTCTGAGCAGTCCCAGCATGGAGAGGAAGGCGGAGATCAGGTCCATCAGGGTGATAACCCCCACCAGCCTGCCGGCCGACAACACCGGCATGCCCCCGATCTTATGGTCGTAAACCAGCCGGGCCGCCTCCTCCACCGGGGTTTCGGGGGTGACGGTGATGGGGTTTTTGAGCATCACGTCCTCCACCGTGATCTTCTCCAGCATGGAGGCCAGGAGCACTTCCCTTAAGTCCCGGGAAGTGATCCACCCCACCAGGCGGTCGTCCTGGACCACCGGCAGATGGCGGATACTGTGCTGCTGCATCAATTTCAAGGCCTGGCCCACCCGCTTGTCGGGAGCAATGGTCACCAGATTCTCGCTCATGATCTTATTGACCAGCATCTTCCCTCTCCTGGCTGAAATTGCCCCACCTTAAAACAAAATGGCGGGAATTTCAAGGGAATTAGCAAGGTTGTTAACTTCTCGCATTAAACAACGACAATGATTCTTGGCAACGCGGCAGCTTAACCCAAAAGGAGGAGCCGCGGCCCAATTCGCTGTCGCACCAGATTTCGCCGCCCAGCTTATCGACCAAGGTCTTGGCCACTGCCAAGCCGTAACCCGAGGAAGGCTCCCCCATGGTTGGCTGCGCACTGAGCCGGACTCCCTTCTGAAATAACTTGTCTCGATCATCCTTGCTCAATCCCGGGCCTTCATCCCGCACCCCGCAAAGGAGATGCTCCGGTTCCGTCTTAATCGTGACCCAAACCTTACTTCCGGGTTCTGAGAATTTTATCGCATTGGACAGCAAATTATCCAGGGTGGCGGCCACTGCGACTCGGTCGGTCCAGGCAAAAGCGCCTTCGCCAGGCGCCTCGAAAGTGAGGTTAATCAACTTTGCTTCAGCTGCGCGGCGATAGAAATTACATGCGCGCTCCACTAAGAGAGCCAGATTCACCTTTTCGAACTTCAGCTCGTATTCTTCCGAAGAATGAACATCTATCAGTTTGGGAGTTAAATGCGTCATCAAATCGCAGACTCGCCGCATTCCGTTCAGCCACAAATGAACTTCTTTGTTCGGGTAATCTTTTAGCGTAAGCTGCAAGAGCTCAGCGACACCCGAGAGCACCGTGAGATGGTTGTTTAAAAGGTGGGCCACAAACGCGGTGTTCTGCGGATCAAAGGGAGGCAATTGTTCTATGCTTGACAGAGCTTTATTCAGCTCTTCCTTGGCCTTGACGATGGAACTTATGGTTTCTTCTTTGGGTGTAGTCACGACCATCCTCACCTTTAATCAGTCAGGGCCACTCTTAGTTTTCAATACCCGTCATCCCGGTAGTTACACTTATTGCCGTCACAATCCAGTATCTCCGTCGAGGGGTCAATCTGGGCGTACGGATTACCGACCTTTTTATCGTAATTTATACTCCCATCCGGATTTTTGGCGTAGATCCAATATTTCGGAGTGTTCGGCGTGCCGGGAGGCAAATTGACCGTGGGGGAGAAGCCGTAATCCGAGACGTAGCCTCTCCGCTCAATAATCTTATTTTTGGTTACCGTGACCACCAGGAGGTCGAAGGACCAAGTGATACGGGCGCCGAGTCTGGGGCGCGGATCATTGCCCTGATAGACTTTGCAATGCTTCTGGACGCTTTTCATGGCACAAGAGACCGTGTCATCGGCCACGGGGAAATGCGTTGCGACCGTGAGGCGTGGACGAGGATCGATCTGGCTGAGAAGGTAGCCGAATGCGCCCTGGGGACTATGGGAGCTATTCTGGATCGTTGTCAAGTTTTCGACCCCGGGGTCATCAAACGGGGGAAGCTCGTCGAGATGCTCATTCTTCATGGCCCACACCTGCGCCGGAATGACCATTTCGTGGATGAACACGTCCACGCCCTTGCCCCCGTTAATGGCCTGGTTGAGGCTGTGGTATTCGGGCTTGGTGTCGCTGGTGTAGATCAGGGAGAGGGCTTTTGCCGGATCCCACAAATCCTTCTTTGACGGCCACCACTCGAGCTTGTAGCCGATGGAGCCCATGCGGGTATGGATCACCGGCCAGTGGGTTATCTTCACCCTGGTTTTGGCGTTTTGATAGGCGATGTTTTTGGTGGGATCTTGCCCGTATTGGGTCCAGTCCAGCTCAATGGGGATTAAGGCATAGGCGTCCCCCCAAGGATCGTCTCCGACGGGGGTGGGCGTGCATGGCAATCCCCACCTATTCCTTATCTGATTTTGTGTGGGGTAGCCGGGATAGCTGGTGGTTTGGAAGCTGAAGCTCTCCGAGTGCCACCGGCAGGCTTTCCGGAGCGCATCGCAATAATCTGCTGTGCCGTCATTATATGGTCCACTGGAGTTACCATCGGGATCGGTGTAGATCAGTCCTGACCTCCCGGGTCCCCAGACGTACAGGGGAGATTTGCGGTCTGCCGAGGGTCCGAAGCAGTAGATGTGGGTCAGATCACTCATATGATCGCCGTGCAGATGGGCCAGGAAGACCTTGTCCATCCTGCCGAACCCCACATTCATCGCGCCGTAATTGGCGCACACCCCGGAGCCGCAGTCGAAGACGAACTGGTCCAAGGGCATATGGTTGTTTTTGTCCCAGCCCACCTCTACAAAGACGCTCATCATCTGCTGGGCCTTGCGTACGGGGGGGATGCATGAACCCATGAACGTGATCCGCATCTCGTTTTCGTCCAGTGGGGTGATGGTCGTCGGTATGTACTCGTTGTAGGGGTAGAACCAATCTAGATGCTGGAAATATGAATACCTCTGCGATCTGGCGGCGTTGCTCCAGCTGCACGCCGGCCCGGGCGGGCAGTTGCACGATTGGTCTGCCTGGGTTTTTCCCGCTCCAGGGATGAATATGCCCCCCCCGAAGGCCAGCCCCCCCAAGGCCAGCCCCGAAATCTTCACAGCTTCTCGCCTCGTTAAACCTTTGGGGTCTGTTTCCCGGGAGTCATCCACGGTGGTTCTCCTTTTTGTCTGAGGTTATGCAGGAACCTTAGTCATCGCGGTTTTCCTATCTAGCCAGATTGTCTCAGAAAGTGCATGGTAGCACAAACCTTGAGTCTTCACCCAAATTTAATGACAATCATCCTGTCATGCTTATAAGCCCGAGATTTATCCCACCCGCCTCAGCGCCGCGGCAATCCCCACCTTGGCGGCGCGCCAGGCGGGCAGCGCCGCGGCCAGGACGCCTCCGGCCACGCCCGTTTCGGATCAGAGATAGTAGAGCCACCACCAGTCCCGGTGACGGGATTTCAGGCCGGCATACCAACGACAGGCCGGATAGAGGATTAACGCCCCCATTATCCAGGCCAAATAAGTCGACACCAAGTCATGTGAGTAATCTATGGGCCAGACCTGCCACGGGGGATTGGTAAAGAGCCAGTCAGCTTCCCCATAACGCACCAGTTCCGTCCCCACCGCCATGGCATGGAGCAGGGGGAGATGTAGGATATAGAAAAAAAACGGCACCTGTCCCAAAAGAACCAATGGCCGGGTGAGCTGAGCGGGTAACTTTTCGCACCAGGCCAGAGCCAGAAAGGCCGGCCCGAGGGCAATGAGCAGGTAAAGAAGCGAAGGTGGGTATTTCTGGCAGTTGAGGAAGGAAAAAAAGGTAAACAATCGGGTGGCCTGGGTGGTCCAGGGGGTGGCGTCACCATAGAGGTTGAGTCCCCGCAAAATGATAAAGACCAGAATCAGCCCCGTTCCCAATCCCAGGAGGAGCTTCCGCCGCGGGGAAGTTTCCCATTGCAAAACCGGTCCGAAGGCGTATCCCGCGGCCATAACGCCGATCCAGGGGATAAGAGGATATATGACGACGAACTCATAGCCGGGAACAGGCTGCAACGTCCCCGGAACATGGAGGATGCGCCAGAGCCAACTAAAAGCCCCGAAGGTTTCGGGTGTTAGTGAATCCAGGAGGTTATGCCCTACAATCATCACCAGACCCAAGAGACCTGCCAGCCACCGGGGGAGAATCAGGAGTCCCGCCAGAGTGATGAGACACCAGCCGATGCACCAAATCACCCCTAACTTCACGTAGTGATAGTCAAAATTAAAATACCAACCGAAGCGGACAACGGTAAGCTCCAAGAAAATAAGCCATAGTCCGCGAGCTACGAGCGTTTTTTGCATCTGTCCCAAGGTCTTGCCGTGGGAAAATGAGAAAAAGACTCCCACTCCAGATAAGAAAATAAATACGGGCGCGCAGAAATTGGTAATCCAGCGGGTGACGAAAAAGCCGGCGGTGGTTTGGACCAGGTCAGCGGGATTGAAGAAGTAGTGGGCATGGGAAAAAAAGTCCCGGGAGTGGTCAAGAGCCATGAACAGCATGGCCAAGCCCCGGAGTATATCGATGCTCTCTAAACGCTGCTGGGGATGAAGACCCTGGGGGGATTCCATGGTCTCACTCTTTAAGGATTATACCTGAATTATCAATGAGCAAACTATTTACCCCACCCGCCGCAACGCCGCGGCAATCCCCACCCTGGCGGCGCGCCAGGCAGGCAGGGCCGCGGCCAGGACGCCCACGGCCACCGACAGGCCCAGGCCCACCGCCAGGGTTTCGTTGGTCACCTGAAAGACCCCGAAATACTGCATCACCGAGTGGGGGAAGGCCCAGACCATGGGCGGCGTCAGGGCCAGGCCCAGGAGCCCGCCCCCCAGGGCCAGAACCAGGGATTCCCCCATGATCACCCCGGTGAGGAATTTGGGTCTAAAGCCAATGGCCTTGAGCACCGCGTATTCCCCCAGGCGCTCCCGGGCGCTCATGGCCATGGTGTTGGCCAACACCAGCAGGATCACGCCGATGACCAGCCAGGAGACCGCCTGGATGGCCAACAGTATAGCTTCGGTCATGGCCACAAATCCCAGGTTAAAGGCCTTTTCCGTCTCCGTCAGGGTCTCGGCCAGGGAATTTTTGAAGAGGGCGTCAATCTTTTCTGAAACCGGCCCCGCCAGGTCCGGGGAGGCGATCTGCACAAAAAACCAGCCCGCCTTGTCCGCCCGGTCCGGGGCCAGTTTTTTCATCTGCTCGTTGAGATAATCCCAATGGAACAAGAGCATGGTTTCGTCGGTGCTGGGGTCCCGGCCCCGGTAAATCCCCCGGATGTTCAATTGATAATCCCCTGGGAAATAAGTGCCTTTGAGGATGATTTTGTCCCCGATCTTCCAGCCGAAGCGGGCCGCGAGCTTGCGGCCCGCGAGGGCGCCCTGGCGGTCCCGGGTCACTGCCAGCTTCTGGTCTTCGGGCACCAGCAGTTCCGGCATCAGATCGAAGTAAACGGGCAGGGAGACGGAAAACTGGGGGAAGAAGTGCTTTTTGTCCACATAAACTCCCTCAAACCAGTAGGCGTGGCCCACCGCGGTGACTCCGGGCAGGGCCTTGATCTTGGCCTCGTGGGACACGGGCAGGTCGGCCATCAGGGAGACCGCGTTCCGGGTCACCAGGCGCACCGGCGAGGACGCGTCCACCCCCGCGTACCAGGCCTCCACCATGGTGCGCAGCAAGGCAAAGGCCAAAATCGCCAGGGCCATGCCCAGGATGGTGAGCGCGGCCCTTAAGGGGTGGCGCAGGACGTTTCTAAGAGTCAACTTAAGCATGATAACTTTTATTAACTTAAGAGCCGCGGGATAGTGATCAGTGATCAGTAAAAACCCCTGGCTACTGATTACTGATCACTGATCACTGATCACTGATTACTTAAGATACGTCCCTTCCTCCAAATATTTCTCAACTTACCCTACCTTCCGCAATGCCGTTGCAATCCCCACCCGCGCCGCGCTCCAGGCGGGGAAGGCCGCGGCCAGCACGCCCACGGCCAGGGCCGTACCGAGTCCCAGGCCCAGGGTCAGGTTGGTGAGGGGAAAGACCCGGAAGTATTGGCCCATTTGGGTCTTAAATACCTGCACCGCCGGGAAGGTCAGGGCCAGGCCCAGGAGACCGCCCATCAGGGCCAGGAGCAGGGATTCCCCCAGGATCAGCCCCGCCAGGTGCCGGGGCCTGAAGCCCATGGTTTTCAGCACCGCGTATTCCCCCAGGCGCTCCCGGGCGCTCATGGCCATGGTGTTGGCCAGAACGATGAGGATAACGCCGATGACCAGCCAGGAGACCACCTGGATGGCCAAAAGTATAGCCTCGGTCATGGAGACGAAGCTCTGGAAAAAGGAGGCCTCGCTCTCGGTGAGGGTCTCCGCCAGGGAATTCTTGAACATGGCGTCGATCTGGGCGGCCACGCCTGCTGCCAGCTCCGGCCGGGCGACTTCTATCAAAAACCAGCTCACCTGGTCCGCCTGGCTGGGCATGTTCTTTTTCATGGCCTCATTTAAGTATTCCCAGCTGAAATAGAAGCGGCCCTCGTCCACGGTGGGCTCCCGGCCGGTATAGATGGCCCGGAGGATAAACCGGAACTCCCCAGGGAAGATGCGGCCCTGGAGGACGATAGGGTCCCCGATCTTCCAGCCGTACCGGGCCGCCAACTGCCGCCCCGCGGCCGCGGCCCGGCGGTCCTGGAAAAAAGCCATTTTTTGCTCCTCGGGGATTTGATACTCCGGGTAGATCTCGAAATAGCTTTGCAGGGCCACGGAAAACTGGGGGAAGAAGTTTCTTTCATCGATATACACGCCCCCGAACCAGTTGCCATAGGTCACGGCCTTGACCCCCGAGACGGCCTGAATCTTGGGGAGATAGGCCATGGGCAGGCGGAACACCAGGGAAATGGCGCTCCGGCACACCAGCCGGGAAGGAGAGGCGTTGGCCACGCCGATATACCAGGCGG
The DNA here is from genome assembly GCA_003599195.1 of Deltaproteobacteria bacterium. Taxonomy (GTDB): domain Bacteria; phylum Desulfobacterota; class Desulfobaccia; order Desulfobaccales; family 0-14-0-80-60-11; genus SURF-52. Next base: position 51,941 of record QZIZ01000174.1, read on the forward strand.
CCACCACCGTGCGCAGCAGACAGAAGGCCAGGACCGCCAGGGCCATGCCGGCAATGGTAAGAGAGGCCCGCAACGGATGCCGGATGGTATTGCGCCAGGTGAGTTTTAACATCAGGGGCCAGTTTTAAAATAAAGCTATTAATACACCTAAGCTAAATTGCCGCCTATGTTATATCACACTCACGGCCACAAAGGGATCGGCTTTGATTTTTCTTGATGCTTAAGTTTGACTTTTTGTTTGAGAATACCTATAGTTATACCGATAATTCCTGTATCACCCAACAAGGCTGGGGCG
>QZIZ01000077.1 GCA_003599195.1 Deltaproteobacteria bacterium
ATCTCCTGGCTACCCGGCCTTTGTAAATATTGCCGGTGGGGTCGCTTTGCTGATGGCGCTCGACGAAAAACTCCGCCAGCCGCCCATCTTCCAGCATGGCTACCCGGGTGTCATGTTCCGCGACGCTGATGAGTAATGAATTGGCCATTATCGAGTCGTTAGCTTAAATTTATTCGGGAAAAAGGGGAAAGGGGAAAAAGGGATAAAAAAGAACGATGACTTGCTCTTCCTTTCCCCCTGGTTCCCTTCACATACTCTTTAATTTCAAAATCTGCAAGTCTTTGGTTTGCTCTTCGCTTAATTGGAAGATGGCCGCCAGGGTATCCGTCACCTTCAGGTTGTCTCTTTCCTGAAAACGCATGGTCAGCCGCAGGTTATGGGGGTCCGCCATTTCCAGCCCGGCCACCAGGGCGCGTAAGTTTACGGTACGCTCTTCCTTGGGGCGCTTCCGGGTCACCGGGAACTCCTCCAGGTTGAGGAAATCGGCGGCCGTTTGGGAAGCGAATAGAGGCTCCGGGCTTGCCACCTGATAGACCGCAATCTTCAGGCGGGGCGGGGACAGCCGCTTCGGCAGGCGCCGGGCCTCCAGGATTCTCAGGCCCGGCGGCAGGACCAGGTTCAGGCCCTCCACCAACTTGCCGGTTTCCACAGGCCCGGCCAGACCCACGTCCAGGGTCTCGGCCAGGCTCTCCACACCCACGGGCAAGGCCCCATGGAAGGAGACCCGGGGCAATGGATGGAACCCGTCGCTAAAAGACAAAGGGAGCCGGGAGCGGCGCAGCCCCCGGTAAAACGCGGCGACCATCTCCAGGTGGCTGAGCCAGCGGGCTGCGTCCATCTTGCTGAAGGAGAGGCGGTACCACATCGGCTGGGGGGGCGTCCCCTCGGCCGGCCGCGGTGGCGGCTGGGCCTCCCCGGGCGCGTCTTGGAGGTCCAAGGCAATGCTTTCCTGATCGCAGATACCGCAGTCCTGGCAACCGGCCCGGCGGCAGTCCGGGGTCTGTAGCCCCTGATAGGCCCGGTCCCTTTCGGCCGCGAGAAATTCCCGGCTCACCCCGGAATCCAGGTGGTCCCAGGGCAGCTTTTCGTCCTGCCCCCTTTCCCGCAGATAAAAATCAGGATTAACCCCCGTTTCCTGGAAGGCCTCCCGCCAGGGCTCCAGCCGCAGGTGTTCGCTCCAGGCATCCAGGCGGCAGCCCCGGCGGTAGGCGGCCACAAGCGCCGGGGCCAGGCGGCGGTCGCCCCGGGAAAAGACGCCCTCCAGCCAACTTTGGGCCGCGGAATTCCACTTGGCCTGCACCTGGGGATGGCGCAGGCGGTCCTTCACCGCGTGAAGGCGGGTGCGGCTTTCTTCCAGGCCCGCCATGGGCTCCCACTGAAAAGGCGTATGGGCCTTGGGGATAAAGGTGGACAGACTGAGGTTGATGCGGCCCCGGCGGCCCTGGGGTGCGCTTTTCAGCACCTGCCGGGTGAGCGCGGCGATGGCCTCCAAATCCTCCGGCGTCTCGCCGGGGAGGCCGATCATGAAATAGAGTTTCAGAAGCTGCCACCCGGCGCCGAAGGCCCGGGCCGCGGCATTGATGATCTCCTCTTCCGTCAGGTTCTTGTTGATCAGCCGCCGCAACCGATCGCTCCCCGCTTCCGGGGCCAGGGTCAGGCCGGTGCGCCGCACCCGTTTGATCTGGTCCATCATCTCCGGGGTCAGGGTGTCGGCCCGAAGCGACGGCAGGGACAGGGCCACCTTCCGGGGGGCCAGCCGGTCCATGAGCCGGGCCAGCAGCCAGGGCAGGGGCCGGTAATCGCCGGCGCTCAAGGAGAGCAGGGAGACCTCTTCATAACCCGTGTTATCCAGAGCTTCCTCCACCCAGGCCTCTACTTTGGCCGGGTCCCGCTCCCGGACCGGCCGGTAGAGCATGCCCGCCTGGCAGTAGCGGCAGCCCCGGGAGCACCCCCGGGCGATTTCGAGCTGCAGACGGTCATGGACGATCTGGCAGTAAGGGACCAGGGGCCGAGGCGAAATCTCGATGCGGTTCAGGTCGCTGAACACCCTTTTGCGGACCACGCCCCGGCGGCCCCGGGGGATGACCTCCCGGAGGCGGCCGGTTTCATCAAATACGGGTTCGAACAAGGCGGGGACGTAAACCCCGTCGATTTCTTCCAGGGCCTGCCACAGCTCTTTCCGGGTCCCTTTTGCGGCTTTCCAGGCCTTGACCGCGGCCGCCAGCTCCAGGATCACCTCTTCGCCGTCCCCCAACACCAGGGCGTCGAAAAAGGAGGCCTCCGGCTCGGGATTGCATGCGGCCGGGCCGCCGCCGATGACCACGGGATCGCCAGGGCCCCGGTCCGCGGCCAGTAACGGAATGCCTCCCAGGTCCAGCATGTTCAGGAGATTGGTATAGCTCAGTTCATACTGAAGGCTGAAGCCCACCAGATCAAATTGACTCAAAGGCGTGCCGGACTCCAGGCTAGTCAACGGCAGCCGGCTGCCGCGCAGCTCCGCCTCCAGATCCGGGGCCGGCGCGTAGGCGCGCTCCGCCCAGATATCCTCCCGGCGGTTCAGGATGTCGTAGAGCAGGCCCAGACCCAGGTGGGACATGCCCACTTCGTAAAGGTCGGGAAAGAGCAGCGCCACCCGCAGGGATACGGCCCGGGGGTCTTTATAGACGGCGTTGATCTCCCGGCCCCCGTAGCGGCTGGGGCGCTGGATGCGGCTGAGATAAGAGAAGTCAGTCAAAGATTAAACCTTATATTATTTCGCTCTCCCCTCGGCATTATTACCCATAAGCTGAGAGGGTGAGGATAACTTATGACGGATATTCAGTATTTGCGGGCCTTATCCCCCCCTCACCCTGCCTCTCCCCCCCAGGGGGGAGAGGGGAATACTTGACATATCCACAAGATACAGGCTTATGGTAATGGGAAGCCTCCTGAGGGAAAAGGGAACTGCTTGGCTTATCAATAAAAATAACTCATCGATCTGCGGGTATTAATCCCCTCTCACCTCGGGGGAGGGTTAGGGTGAGGGGGGCGTCTTGGCCATGTAGCTGTTATCAGCCAAAAGACGCCACCCCTACCTCGGCCCTCCCCCCTCGAAGGGGGAGGGGGAAAAGACCGTCCCGCTTAGGTTAAAATATTTACGTGACGGTAAGCGGGAATCATGGCCGCCGATAGGAATTCTCGGATGCTATCAGCCCTGGGCCAGCCTGATGGCTTCCGGCAATTGGAAGACACCGTCGTACAAGGCCCGGCCGATGATCACCCCCACCACTCCCAGGGGCTCCAGCGGCAGGAGGGCCTCGATATCGGAGAGGGAACTCACCCCGCCGGAGGCGATCACCGGCAGGTCCACGGCCTGGGCCATGGCCTTGGTGGCCTCCACGTTGACGCCCTTTTTCACCCCGTCCCGGGCGATGTCGGTGTAGATCAAGGCTGCGGGTTTGAGAGGAACCAGCTTTTTGGCCACGTCCAGGACGTTCTGGGTGCTGGTCTCGGTCCAGCCCTCCACCGCCACCATGCCATCTTTGGCGTCCAGGCCCACGGCGATACGGCCGGGATAGGTGGAACAAGCCTTGGCCACCAGGTCCGGGTCTTTCAGCACCGCGGTGCCCAGGATCAGGCGATCAATGCCCAGGTTGATATACAAGTCCAGAGTCTCCAGGGTGCGCAGGCCGCCGCCCAACTGGATGGGAATGGTGAGCGCCTGGCGCAGGCCCTTGATGGACTCCAGGTTCTGGGGCCGGGAGCTGAACGCGCCGTCCAAGTCCACCACGTGCAGCCACTTGGCCCCCAAATCTTGCCACTTCCGGCCCATGGCCACCGGGTCGTCGCTGAAGACGGTTTCGTCTTCCTTCCTACCCTGGCGCAGCCGCACACACTTGCCGCCCTTCAAGTCAATCGCGGGAAAAATCAGCATAATATGAAAATTTTAACCAAGAATATGGGAACTGACAATCCCCGAGGCGGATAATTACAGCTTTGGCGAATCCCCTTAAAATTTCGAAAAGTTATTCGAAAATTCTTTCCTCGAGAGGAGTGAGTGGGCATCACGTGAATCTTTCCAGGGAACAGGTTGTTTTATTGCCATCTGGCCGATTCATGCCCATAAAAGCGCTTGGTCGATGCGCTCAAGCAATTGTTGCCGGGTTTTGGCGAAGAAATCGCTGAACCATTCGGTCAGCCGATTTCATGCTGAAGTTCTTGCCGGAGATAACCATGAAACTTCACCGCCGTCCAATGGAGCTGGTCGGCTAACTTCGGCTGTTCGATGAGCTGGCGATAATGCGCGCTTTGCTCCGGGGTGATCTTGGCCGGCCGCCCGGGCCGCTCTCCTTCAATCAGGCCGTCGACACCTTGTTGATTGAAGCGTCTGATCCAGTTGTTCAACTGCGCAGGGAGATGCTGTATAAAGCGGCCACCTGCTTTGGAGGGATGTTCAAGGCCAAGGCCCTGATAGGCCAACAGACGATTATGGCTCCGCTGGGAAGGAGCGGCTTTGGCGGCCACTTCCAGTTCCGCTGGGGAACAATTCTCCAGGTTGGGCGCAAGGAGTCTGGGCACGAATTAAACAAAGCATATGTTTCACCAGAAGTCTAGTTTTTTTGTAATCTTATTAACGCCTTCTATCGGAAAAAACTTTTGGCAATCGCTATATTTTACCATCTCCCGGGCCAGGGACGCGGCCTGGTCCAGAAGGGCCGTCTGATGTTGGATCTCGCCGGGGTTTTTCACCCCCACCGCCCGGAGCAGATAAATCCGCTCATACCCGAACCAGTTGAGCCAGCGTTGATAGCGGGGAAAAATATCGTCATATTGGCCCGCGTCCGGGTTGGCCTGGGCCAACACCAGTACCGCCTTCTTACCCCCCGGAAGGCGGCTGGAAAAATCCGGATTAAAAAAAGAATAGGTGCGGTCAAAAAAACATTTCAACTGGCCGCTTAAGTCCCCGAAATAAACCGGGGAGGCCATGACCAGGACGTCCGCTTCCTTAACGATCTCCAGGACCGGAGTCAAGTCGTCCTCCTGGATGCAGACCTCGACATTGGCCTTGCAGGCCCCGCATCCCTGACAGCCCTGGAAGGCCATCAGGTTCAGGTGAAAGACCCGCACCTCGGCCCCCAATTCCCTGGCGGTAGTCAGGAATCTGTGGGCCAAAGTGCTGCTGTTCCCCTGGGGCCGGGGGCTTCCCAACACCGCGGCGATTTTCAAGGCTTCCTCCTGGGGGAAATATCCGGCACGGCTTTTCTTTCCATAAGCTATTCGCCCAGGATATTCAAAACATTATTACAGTATCTTTCCCAACTGATCCATTTCACTTCGTCGATTTCTCCCCTTTCAAACATCTCCCTGGTGCTGTCGTCAACAATGGGATCCTCACCGCCGCAGGAAAGCCGGTACATCTGCTCCATTTCCTTGATCGCAGCCCGGTAAATGGACTTTTTGGTCGGCCGGAAATCAACAATCTCTCCCATGGTCTGCACCTCCTCATCCACTTGTCGGCCGGCTAGGGAGCCCTGATGCAAATAAGGGTAAAGCAGCGCCTGGTTACCTCAGCCCTAATCCAGCCGGCAGTAATAAATCCTTCCATGCCTCTTACATCGGCAAAATCGTCTCGAATCTGAACGGATTTTGTTCTAAACAATGGAATGGGAAAATTTTCCCAAGTCTTGAAAAGTTCCGAGTTCCAGGTTCCGAGTTCCGAGTTAAGAAAATGCCGATCAGGAACTTTTCATAATTTGTGGGTGGGCCGGAGGCTCATGAATGACTGCTAACCCCACCTTTTTCTTGACTATACCGCAATATGTAATTATAAGTTCATTAGTGTATTTCCAAATTCAGGAAGTGACTTATGATTTTCGGTAAAAAAGCCGTGATGGCTTTGGCAGCCGTGTCGGCCCGGCAGGTGGAGCATTGGGCTGCCACCGGCGTGGTCAGACCCTCCATACCCGCAGCGGGTAAAGGAAGCAGGCGGGGGTATTCCTTTAAAGACCTGGTGGCCTTGCGAGTGGCCAAGAGGCTCAAGGAGGAAGGAATCAGCCTGCAGAAAATCAGACAGATCCTTGCCTTCTTAAGGAAGAATTTCCCTGAGAAAAAAGAGCCTTTGGCCGAACTCCGTTTTCTGACCGACGGCAAAGACTTGTTTGTCTTAACAGATGATCCGCAAGTGGCCTTAAACGCTCTAAAACGGCAGTTCGTCTTTTCCCTGGCCCTGGGAGAAATCATGGAAGGGCTCCGGGGGGAGCTGAAGAAGTTGGCGGCCCCCAAAGAGGAAAAAATTATGTTGGGGAATAGTTCCTTTACCGTGGTTTTGACCCCGGACCTGGAAGATGGCGGCTTTAGGGTTCAATGCCGGGAAGAACCCGCGGCCGTCTCCCATGGGGCAACGGAACAAGAGGCCCTGGACAATATTATTGACGCCTTGCAATTATGTTTGGAACATGAAAAGGATATAGCTGGCTGATTGGTTTTCTCGAGCGGAACCCTTTCGGAATCTCTCTCAAATTTTCTCTTGAACTTTTAAGGTATTGTAGATATAAACAGATCATTCGGGGTAAGAAACCCCGGTTCGCGAAAAACCCCAAATTAAAAATCAAAGCCATGAAGGCTGGCGATCCCCTGAAGGGGACGTTGCCCCATGGCTTTTTTTGTGGCCCGGGGCTTCCTGGAATCTAATAGCAATGGCATATCCTCATGAAACAAACTGGTATGCTAACGTATCGATTTTTTTTTACGGAAAGCGAGCCTTTTGCAAAATGCTTAATTAATCATAATTCTCTCTGCGTATCCTCTGCGTCCTCTGCGTCTCTGCGGTAAAAATAAAGGAACATTCACCGCAGAGACGCAGAGAGCGCAGAGAAAGGACAGGCAGAGAAAAGACATCTGCAAAAGATTCGGAAAACGAAAACCGCAAAACGGAAAACGGTCCTAAAATGCACATTTCCGAAGGAGTGCTCAGCCCCGCGGTCCTGGCCGGGGGCGCGGGCCTGGCGGTGTTGGGCACCGCCATCGGCCTGAAAAAAATGGATTACGAGGCCATCCCCCGGGTGGCCATCCTCTCCGCGGCCTTTTTCGTGGCCTCCCTCATCCGGGTGCCGGTGGGGCCGGTGGGCCTGCACCTGGTGCTCAACGGCCTCCTGGGGCTGCTGCTGGGCTGGGCGGCGGTACCCGCCATCCTCATCGCCCTGGTTCTCCAGGCCTTGCTCTTTCAATTCGGCGGGCTGACGGTCCTGGGAGTGAACACGGTGATCATGGCCGCGCCCGCAGTCTTTTGCTTTTATGCCTATCGTCCTTTATTGCGCCGTCCGGGCAAACCGGCCGCGGTGGGGGCCTTTGCCTGCGGCGCCAGCGCCATTCTGCTGAGCGGCCTGCTGGCGGCCGGGGCCTTGATCACCACCGGGGAGGCCTTTCTCCAGGTGGCGGAACTGGCCCTGGCGGCCCATATACCGGTGATGATCATCGAAGGGATCATCACCCTCTTTATTTTCCGGTTCATTAAAAAGGTCCGGCCCGAGATGTTGGAGGGGATGTATGAATAAGTTCCAAGTTCGTAGGGTGCGTTTCACGCACCCTAAATGGCTTGCGAAAAAGCCAAGGATATGGAACTACCAGGTCCTGGGCTTCTTCCTATTCCTGGCTTTGGGTTTGTTCGACTCCCCGGCCCTGGCCCATCGAGTGCTGGTCTTCGCCCATGCAACCGGGGACACCATCCACACGGAAAGCAAGTTTGTCCCCGACAGCCCGGTGCGCCAGGGCCGGGTGCAGGTATCGGATCAAAAGACCGGCCAGGTTCTGGTGTCCGGCAAAACCGATGAGAAGGGGAAATTCTCCTTTAAAATTCCTTCTGACGCCGCGGCCCAAAAAATGGACCTGAAGATCGTGGTGGCCGCAGGCCAGGGCCATCAAGGGGAATGGCTGCTGAAAGCCGCGGCTTATCTGCCGGAAGCGAAAGCCGCTCCGGGCGCAACTCCTCCCCCGTCGTCCCCGGCGGCGTCCGCCTCGATCCCGGCAGCTCCCGGGGCCAAAACCGCAGCCGTTGACACCCACCTGCTGGAAACAACGGTGAACCAGGCCCTGGAGCGCCAATTGGCGCCCATAAATAAGCAGCTTGCAGAGCTGGCCGTGCGCCGCACTTCTCTGACCGATATCATCGGCGGCTTCGGCTATATCCTGGGTTTCTTCGGCATCTGGGCCTACTTCCAGAGCAAAAGGAAAAAAGATTCTTGAGTCTTCTACAAGAGCCTTTTGCCGACGGTGCATCCATTGCGCACCGGTTGGACCCCCGGGGCAGGGTGCTGGCGGCCGGGGCCTTTGCGGTCCTGATGGCCGCGGCCCGGACCTATGCTGCCGTTATAGCCGGATTGGCCCTGGCCCTGATTCTCCTGGCCCTGGCCCGGCTCCCCTGGAAGAAAGTGGGCGCCCGGCTGCTGGTGGTGAACGGTTTTATAGTATTTCTCTGGTTCGTCCTGCCTTTAACTTATCCGGGGGAGGAGGTGTTCAGGCTGGGGCCTCTGGCCGTCAGCCGCCAGGGCCTGTTATCTACCGGGTTGATCACCTTGAAGTCCAACGCCATGATGATCGCTCTGATCGCCCTCATCGCCACGCAGCCGGTGAACACCCTGGGAGAGGCCCTGCAGCAGCTCAGGCTGCCCGGCAAGTTGTGCCATCTATTGCTATTTACCTACCGCTATCTGCACGTCTTCGAACAGGAATTCCAGCGCCTGGTCCAGGCTCTGAAAATCCGGGGATTCCGGGCCGGCACCAATCTCCATACCTACCGCACTTACGCCAATCTGGCGGCTATGCTCCTGGTGCACAGCTTTGACCGGGCCGACCGGGTGTACCGGGCCATGCTCTGCCGGGGCTTTAAAGGGAAGTTTTACAGCCTGCGGACCTTTTCCTGGCAGGCCCGGGACCTGGTCTTCGGCCTGCTGTCTTTACTGGCCCTGGCCGGGCTCCTGTACCTGGAGTGGCGGGACGCCGGCTCCTTGTGAGGTTATGATGCACGAACCCTTGATCAATCTGCAAGATATCACCTTTGCCTATCCCGGGGCCGAGACCACGGTTTTCCGGGATTTTAATTTCCAGTTCCTGCCGGGGAACCACGTGGGTCTCATCGGCCCCAACGGCTGCGGCAAGACCACGCTTTTGCACCTGATCATGGGGCTGGTGAAGCCCCAGAAAGGCCGCATCGAGGTTTTGGGGCAGGAGGTGAGCCGGGAGAAGGATTTTGTGGCCATCCGGCAGCAGGTGGGGCTGGTCTTCCAAAACCCCGACGATCAGCTCTTTTGCCCCACGGTCCTGGAAGACGTGGCCTTCGGCCCCCTGAACCAGGGAAAATCGCCGGCGGAAGCCGTGGGCATCGCCCGGGAGACCATGGAGCGACTGGGACTGATAGGCTTCGAGGACCGGGTGACCTATAAACTCTCCGGGGGCGAAAAGAAGCTGGCCTCCCTGGCCGCGGTCCTGGCCATGCAGCCCCGGCTGCTCCTGTTGGACGAGCCCACCACCGGGTTGGATACGGAGACCAAGCACCGCCTGGTGCACTTCCTCCAGGACCTGGAAATCGGCTACATGATCGTCTCCCATGAGGATGCTTTTTTGCACCACACCGTGGGCGAATACTACCATGTGCACGAACACTGTTGCCAGCTAATCTGAAGCCCCCAGAAGGGGGCCGGTATAATACCGTTTTCGGTTTTCGGTTTTCGGTAAAATAAAAAGTTTTTGGATGGAAAAGCCACGAAGGCTTGGGCGCCTGCAAACGCCAGGTTTTCGCGGCTATTTTTTTTAAGGAGGAAGATTATGCAACGTTATTTCACCTTAGGTCTCTGTTTGCTCCTCGTTTTCGCCCAGGCCAATATCAGCCTGGCCCATTTCGGGATGGTCCTGCCGGACAGATCCATGGTTATGCAGGGCGATAACCCGGATTTGGACCTCATCCTGGCCTTCTGCCATCCCTTCGAGCAAAAAGGCATGCCCCTGGCCAGACCCAAAAAATTCGGGGCGCAAACCGGGAAGGAAAAAACCGATCTCTTAAATACTCTTCAAGAAACCAAGGTCTTGGATAATCAAGCCTGGAAAACCAAATTCACCCTGAAAAAGCCGGGTATTTACGCTTTCTATTTCGACCCCCAACCCTATTGGGAACCGGCGGAAAACAAATATATCATTCATCAGACGAAAGCCTATGTGGCGGCCTTCGGCGGGGAAGAGGGTTGGGACCGGGAAGTAGGTCTAAAAGCGGAAATCGTGCCCCTGACCCGGCCCTTCGGCCTCTACGCGGGGAACGTCTTCCAGGGGGTGGTGAAATTCAAAGGCAAGCCCGTGGCCGGGGCCGACGTGGAGGTGGAATACTGGAACCCGGAGAAAAAAGTGGCCGCTCCCAACGACTATTTCATATCCCAGGTGGTGAAGACCGATAAAAACGGGGTCTTCACCTTTGCTCCCCCTCAAGCCGGCTGGTGGGGTTTCGCGGCCCTGACTACGGAAAAGCAGGCCGTGATGCATCCGGACGGCAAGAAAAAGGACGCGGAATACGGCGCGGTGCTCTGGGTGCAGTTCACCGGCTGGCCGGGAAAATGAGGAAAAATGCGCGGGTGCAGAAGATTTCTGGCAACTGGCGATAATTTGTGTTAGGAATAGATTAAGAATCCTCTAGAAATAGCTTGGATCCAAAACAATTTGGACCGAGACTTAAAGGAGGGGAGTTATGCGCCTTCCGAGTGGTCTCCGGGAGGCTTTTTTTTCGGAGTCGCCCCGGACTATGAAATTCACCGAGGCCTTGGACCAGATGAAGGGTGAGCTGCAGGGGCTCATGTCCCGCCTCACCCCGGAGATGGCCGAGACCCTGATTCAGGAAGTGGAAACCGCGCCCCGGATTTTCGGCTGCGCCACCGGGCGCTCCGGGTTCATCCTCCGGGGTTTCCTGATGCGGCTGATGCACCTGGGTTTCACCGTTTATATCGTCGGGGAAACCATCACCCCCCGCCTCCAGCCCGGCGACCTGCTCCTGGTCATGTCCGGCTCGGGCGAGACGGCCCAGCCCCGGGAAATCCTGCGCCGGGCCAACACCGTGGGGGCCCGCACCCTGGCCTTGACCGCGGCCCCGGACTCCACCATCGGCCGGGAGGCTCAAGTAACCATCGTCATCCCCGGCACCACCAAACTGACCCTGGCCCACGAACCCGCCTCCCTGCAATGCCCCGGCAGCTTATTCGAGCAGGCCACCTTCCTCTTCCTGGAAGCAGTGGTGCTCCTGCTCTACCAACGCCGCCTGGGGCATAACCGCGGAGAAATGCTTTCCCGGCATACGGATTTGGAGTAGTATGCGTGAGGGAAGCAGTGATCAGTCATCAGTAATCAGTGATCAGTTTGCGTGTAAGGTAACGGTCGCCAAAGACTGGCTACTGATTACTGATCACTGATTACTGATCACTTTCAAACCCCCATCTCCAACAATCATCACAAACATTCAGGAACCCAATATGGCTGCTATATTGCAATTAGCGTTGGACTTTGTGGACCTGCACCGGGCCTTGAAGGTCGCGGATGCGGCCGTGCCCGCGGGAGTGGATTGGATCGAGGCGGGCACTCCCTTGATCAAAAGCGAAGGTTTGGACGCGGTGCGGGAGCTGAAAAAGCGCTTTCCCGACAAGGCCATTGTCGCGGACATGAAGATCATGGACGCGGGCCGCATCGAAGTGGAGGCCGCGGCCAAGGCCGGGGCTCAGCTCATCGACGTCCTGGGGACCGCGACCGACGCCACCATCGAGGAGTGCGTCCTGGCCGGCAAGAATTACGGGGCCAAGATCGTGGTGGACCTGATCGCGGTGCCCGACCCGGTGGCCCGGGCCAAACAGGTGGAGGCCCTGGGCGCGGACTATATCTCCGTGCACGTGGCCATTGACGAGCAGATGCGGGGCGAAGACCCCTTTGCCACCCTGTATGCGGTCAGCCACGCGGTAAAAGTGCCCGTGGGTGTGGCCGGGGGCATCAACTCCGAGACCGCGGCCTTAGCCGTGGAGCACGGGGCCGCGTACGTCATCGTCGGCGGGGCCATCACCAAGGCTTTAGACCCGGGCGCAGCTACCGCTGAAATCCGCCGGGCCTTGGATGAAGGCGCGGTTATCCCCACCACCCTGTTTAAACGGGTGGGGGAAGAAGATATCCGCCGGGTCCTGGAGCTGGTCTCCGCGGCCAATCTCTCGGACGCCCTGCACCGGGGCGGGGTCCTGGAGGGGATCAGGCCGCTCTTTCCCGGCGTCCGGGTGGTGGGCCGCGCCCTTACCGTGCGTTCCTACCCGGGGGATTGGGCCAAGCCGGTGGAGGCCATTGACGCGGCCCAACCCGGGGACGTGCTGGTCATCGACACCGGGGGGGTGGGGCCGGCCATCTGGGGGGAACTGGCCACTCACTCCGCGATCAACAAGGGCGTGGCCGGGGTGGTGATTAACGGCGCCATCCGGGACTCCGGGGACATCATCCGGCTCAAATTCCCTGCATTCACCCGCCTGGTGATGCCCAACGCCGGGGAGCCCAAAGGCTTCGGAGAGATCGGCGCGCCCATCCGCATCGGCAACGTCAGGGTGGAGACCGGGGACTGGGTTTTAGGCGACGACGACGGCGTGACGGTCCTGCCCCAAAAGCAAGCCGTGGAATACACCAACCGGGCCATGGACGTGCTGGAGAAGGAAAACCGCATCCGGGCGGAGATTAAAGAGGGAAGGACGCTGGCGGAGGTGACGGACCTCCTGCGCTGGGAAAAGAAAGTCTAAAATCGAAGCTCCCCTCCTCCTGGTTCCCAAGCTCCGCTTGGGAACCCACTTGGATGCGAAGCTCTGCTTCGCCTCGAAGCCGGAATGCCCATGAAATCAAAAGAAAGGAAGGCTGATTTCAGCCAAGCCCGCCGCGGCCCGGTTGCGCCCCTGGCGCCGGGACGACCCGGATCACCGTCCGCCTGGACCACGAGGTCCTGGATTGGTTCCGCCAGAAGGCGCACGCGGCCGGGGGCGGGAATTACCAGACCCTGATCAACCAGGCGCTGCGGGAATATATCCAATCCCGGGAGGGCCTCCTGGCGGAGACCTTACGCCGGGTTATAAAAGAGGAATTGGCCGGGGCCGCCAGGTAGGGTGCGTCTCACGCACCATAGAAGGTTTCGCTGGTCAAACTATACATGGCGGCATAAATAATTGCGCATCATTAATCTCTGCGCTCTCTGCGCCTCTGCGAGATAAAAAAGTTTCTCGCAGAGGCGCAGAGGCCGCAGAGAATGTCAACCGCGGCTAATTAAGCCGCTCAGTATAAGAAAGATTCAAAAATAAATGGTGCTTTGAACCTTGAACTTCGAACCTTGAACTGCTAAGGGTTTATTCATGCATCCTATCCCGGTTCTCATTATCAGTCTGGCTCTCGCCCTGGGGGTGTTTTTTATTGTGCGCCGCTTCCCGTTGGGGGAGATGTTCGCGTCCGAGTTTAATTTCCTCAACGTGGTGGCCCGGATCGTGGGCACCATCTTCGGCCTCTTTTTGGCTTTTACCATTATCCTGGGGTGGGGCAGGTACACCGAGGCCAGGCGCACCATGTTTACGGAGATCACCTGTTTAAGCCTGATAGAGCGGAATGCCGCGGTCTTCCCGCCGGAGGCCCGGGACCGGGTGAGCCATCTGCTCCACGCCTACATCCAATCGGTCATTAAGGACGAATGGCCCGCCATGGCCGCAGATCAAGGCAGCCCCCGGACCCAGCAGCTATATCGGGAACTCTGGGATTTTTATACCGCGTTTACCCCGGAGAACGAGCATCAGAGATTATTCCACCGCCGGGCCGTCGGCAAATTGAACGAACTGGGGGCAGCCCGCCGGCTCCGGCTGTTGTACTGCCAGACCACCTTCATCACCCCGGTGCTCATCTTCCTGTTTTTCGGGGGGATGGTCATGGTGGGGATCTCTTATTGTTTCCCGGTGAAAAATGTCTGGTTCCATGTAGTATTGATTGCCATTGTAACGATCATCATCGCCTTCAGTATCTTCCTGGCTTATGAAATGCAAAACCCCTTTTCCGGTTTTGTTACCATCGAGCCGGACGCGTTTCAGGAATTGCTGGCCGAATTCGGCCAGAGACGCTGAAAAAATCTCTTTTCCGGTTTTCGAGCCTTTTGCAAAAGTCTTTTCTCTGCACTCTCTGCGTCTCTGCGGTGAATTCTTCCTTTTTTCACCGCAGCTGTTTGATTGCAAGTCATAAAAAGGGTGCGTAAGACGCACCCTACTTCTCCTGCTCCTCCACCTTGCCCGAGGTCTTGGCGCCGCACATGGGGCAGAGGATATCGATCTCTTTTTCGTCGCCGATGAAGCGTTTCCTGAGTTCCTCCGGCCCCAGGAAGCTGATGTCCCCGCAGGCGCATTGGGGGCACTCGGCCCGCACCAGGTATTTCCTCTTTTTGGCCATATCCGCTCCTTGTTAAATCTCTGATATGCAGGATGCACCGGCCGTTGCCATTCCCATAGAGGCCGTGCCGATCTGGAATTTAACTTAATCATCAACCATGGGAGACGCAAGACTGGACGCTGACGGAGGGGATGAAGATTTTTAAGGAAATAGGGTGCGTTTCACGCACCAGCAGTGAAAGCCCGGCAAAATCTGCGACTATTTGGCTCTCATGGCCCGGGTGCGGGATACCGTATGCCGCTCCATATCAATGATGAGGCGAAAATCCTGGAGCACATGGGTGCCGGCCAAGGGTTCAATACCCGGAGGGCCGATGATGATATTGCCGGCAATGGTTTCGCCGCCGAAGGAAAAGAGGCAAAAGCCATAAGGGTATTCGGTTACCGAACCATCGGCTAATTCCAGGGGGACTTTGCCGATGGGGGTGATGGATAATTTCTCAGCAAGATCCTGGGGCAGCCAAGCCCTGGTGGCTCCGGTATCCACCAGGAAGGCGATCTCTTGGTGGAGTGCCGGGTCATTTATGTTAGCTACGATCAGCTCTAAATAAATGTCGCCCATGGCCGCCTCTTTGTAAGTAATTTTAAATAACAATGCCCAAAGAAGCCAGTATAAATATGGTGTCGTAAAACGCACCCTACCCCTTTTCCCCTTCCTTTTCCTTGCACCGCTTCCGGGCCTCCTTGCGGCAGAGTTCCCAGATAACGCATTCCCGGCGGAATTTGCAGTAGAGGCAAGGGTCGGTGCAGGCCCGGCAGGCGTCCAGGCATTCCTGGCAGTAGCCGAACTCCATCTTTTGGCAGACTACGCAACCCTCCCTTTCCGGGTGAAAACGGCATTCCATCGAGCAACGCCCCCTTTATTTTCCCTTTTATGGACTTATATTATTATACCAGATGTCCGGGGCGGGGCGTCTCCCGCCCTCGACAAGATACGGATAAGACGAAACAATTTCTTGATAGTTAGCGTCTTTCTTTGCGCCTTAGCGTCTTTGCGTGAGGCTTATCTTTTGAATACAGGAGGTATCTTCCATGCTCCCTCTGGACGTGCATATTGAAGGCCGCAACCTGGAAATCCTGCCGGAATGGCGGGCAAAAATCGAGGAGGAACTGGCCCGGCTGCAGAAACATTATATGGATCCCATCCTTCACGCCCGGGTAACCCTCATCGGCACCGAGCACCACCGGCTGGGAACTTTTGAAATCCACCTGGCGGCATCCGTGCCCGGGGACACCATTACGGTTACCCGCCAGGGAGAATACGTGCTGCCATTGATCGTGGAAGCCCTGGACGTCCTGGACCGGCGCCTGGAGGAGCACTCCCATATCCAGCAGCAGAAGGTCAAGGCCCACGAGGAATTCGCCCAACACGGCAAGATTTTGCGCCTCTTTCCGGAAAAGGACTTCGGCTTCCTGGAGGCCCCGGACGGCCTGGAAGTCTATTTCCATGCCCATGCCGTGAAAAAAGGCAAGTTTGCTTCCCTTCACCCGGGACAGGCGGTAAAATTCGCCATGGAAGAGGGAGAAAAGGGGCCCCAGGCCACCTGGGTGCGAGTGGAGTGAGCAGTGAGCAGTGAGCAGTAAGCAGTAAGCAGTGGTCAGTGGTCAGTGGTCAGTGATCAGTATTCAGTGAGTAATCTTGCCATTCCAGGATATTGTCAACCTTGAACTTTGAACTCTCCAAAACTGCTCACCGCTCATTGTTCACAAAGAGGAAGAACATGACCGAAGATGAGTTCACCGCCATTCGGAAGCGGATGGTGGATACCCAGATTGAGGCCCGGGGGGTCACCAGCCCCAGGGTATTGGCGGCTATGCGGCGGGTGCCCAGGCATCGCTTTGTGCCCCAGGGCCTGTGGGACCAGGCCTATAACGATTATCCGCTGCCCATCGGCGAGGACCAGACCATCTCCCAGCCCTACATTGTCGCCCTGATGACGGAAGCGTTGGAGCTAAAGGAAGGGGATCGGGTTCTGGAGATCGGCACCGGCTCCGGTTATCAGGCCGCGGTCCTGGCGGAGTTGGCGTCTGCGGTCTACTCCATCGACCGCCTGGGCTCCCTGACGGAGAAGGCCCAAAAGGTGTTGGCGGAATTGGGGTATAACAATCTCCACGTGCGGGTGGGGGACGGCACCCTGGGGTGGCCGGAGGAAGCCCCGTTTGACGCCATTCTGGTGACTGCGGGGGCCCCCCAGGTGCCCCGGCCCCTGGTGGAGCAACTGGCCTTAGGTGGAAGGTTGGTGATTCCCGTGGGGGACCGTTTCTCCCAAACCCTCACCCGGGTCAGGAAGGTCAAGGACGGAGTGAAATACGATTACCTGGGGGGCTGCCGCTTCGTGCGGCTCATCGGCCAATACGCCTGGCCGGCGGGAGGGGTGGATTACTAAAGAAAAATTGCGTCTTGCTTTGCGCCTTTGCGTCTTTGCGTGAGGTTATCTTTCAGAGCTGGATTCATCATTCCGGCTTCTCATTCTCCTCCAGCTCCTCCGGTTTCTCCGCGGGAGGCGCCGCCTTTTCCGGGAAATAAGCGGCCAGGATTCTCCGGGCCAGGGGAGCGGCCACCGCGCCGCCGCCGCCGCCGTGTTCGATGAGCACGGCCACGGCTATTTCCGGTTCCTCCACCGGGGCAAAAGCCACGAACCAGGCATGGTTTTCATACTTGCGGATGGTTTTTCCCCCTTTGCCCTTTTCCTTTTTTTCCTTTTCCAGGGCCACCACCTGGGCGGTGCCGGTCTTGCCCGCCACTTCCTGGCCGGGGATCAGGCAGCCTCGGCCGGTCCCCCTCTCCTCGTGCACCACTGCCCTGAGGGCCTTGCGTATCACCGCCAAAGTGGCCGGGCTGACGTCCACCAGAGACTTGGGTGTGGCCGGGGCTTGAAAGAGGACTTCGCCTGCCGGACTTTCCACCTTTTCCACCAATTGGGGTTCGAAGAGGCGGCCGCCGTTGGCCACGGCCGCGGTCACCTGGGCCATCTGCAGGGGTGTGGCCAGATTGTAGCCCTGGCCGATGGACACGGAGAGGGTGTCCCCTTCCTGCCAGGGCTGGCGAAAGCGGCGCAGTTTCCAGGCGGGGTCGCCCACCAAACCGGCCATCTCCCGGTCCAGGCGCAGCCCGGTGGGGGCTCCCAAACCGAACTTCCTGCTCCATTTGGCTATCCGTTCGATCCCCAGGCGCCGCCCCAGTTGGTAAAAATAGACGTCACAGGATTCCACCAGAGCCCGGTGCAGGTTGACCGTGCCGTGGCCTCCCTTGCGCCAGCAATGGAAGATGTGTTGGCCGGAGGGCAGCTCCCCGGTGCAATCGAAGGTGGCGCCGGGGGTGATGACCTTTTCCTCCAGGGCCGCGGCGGCCATGACGATTTTAAAAGTGGAGCCCGGGGGATACTGGCCCTTGATGGCGCGGTTTTCCAGGGGATGGTCTTTGCGCTTGCTCAGTTGCTCCCATTCGTAGGCGGTGAGCCCGCGTTCAAAGGCCACCGGGGAATAGATGGGAGAAGAGGCCAAGGCCAGAATCTTGCCGGAACGGGGGTCCAGGGCCACAATGGCCCCGGTCTGGCTGTCCAGACAATTCTCGGCCTCTTGTTGCAGCCGGGGGGCCAGGGTCAGAAAGACGTTGGCCCCGGGGGTGGGAAACTGCCGGTCCAATTGCCCCAACTCCCGGCCGTAGGCATCCACTTCAATGCGGCGGTAGCCCCGCCTGCCCCGGAGGTATTCTTCCCACGCCGCTTCGATGCCGCATTTCCCCAGGGAATCCCTCATCTTGTAGTTGGGGAAGCGGCCGCTTTTGAGCTGGGCCTCGCTGATTTCCCCCAAATAACCCAGGGTATGGGAGGCTCGTCCTCTTTGCAGGTATTCCCGCTTAGGCTGCACCTGGACCAGGGTTCCCGGCAACTCCGGCCGAAAGGTCTCCACCAGGGCCATTTCCTCCCAGGCCAGATCCGCCTTGATCCGCACCTGGGTTAAGCCCCCGGCCCGGGCCGCCTCCAGTTGGGTGTTGACCTGGGCTTCCTCCAGGTGCAGCAGCTTGGCCAGGCGCCGGGCCAACGGGGAAATATCCGTGACGTCTTCCATGACCACCACCAGGTCATAACTGGGGCGGTTGGCCACCAGGACTTCACCGTTCAGGTTCAGGATCATCCCCCGCCAGGGGGGCAGGTCCTGAAGGCGGAGGCGGTTATTTTCGGAGCGCTGCTGCATCTCCTTGCCTTCCACGATTTGCAGAAACCAGAGGCGCAGAAAAAGAAGGCCCGCCAGGCAGAGGACGACCAGGGCCACCACGGAAAAGGTCCCCCGCAGCCGCTCCTGTTCTTCCGCAGACAGCTTTCCCCCCAGAGTCTCCTCCGAGTATGGGTAGCGGTTGGCCAGGCGGTTTATGTTCGTTATCCTCCGTGATCTTAATTTCTTGGGTTGTCTGGGCTGTCTGTTGAGATAGTTTAAAGTTCAAGGTTCAAAGTTCAAAGTTGACAGAAGAGTGACTTCGCAGTGGTCTCAAGTTCAAAGTTACGGCCATGACTCCGGCGACTTTTTATAATTGTTGGATAACCCAGGGGTCAGCGCCACTCTCAGCTTTTCAACCTTGAACTTTGAACTTCATTCCGAGGCCTCAGACCTTGCGGCCCGCCAGCCATAGCGCTGCAAGAAATTTTCCAATCCATTCACCAAAGCGGCCATCAAGGGAGCCAGGGCGGCAGTGGCCAGGATCTCCAGACCCTGAAAAGACGTCAACTCCGAAAGGACAAAGGGCTGGAATCCCTGGATCATCAAAATGAGCAAAATCCCCATCTCCTGCAAGGTCAAAGCCGCCAGACTGGCAATGATCAGGGGGCCGGTCTTTTGCAGCAGCAAGCGGCGGCGGCAGAACCGGGCCATGCCCACCAGCAGCAGCGATCCCGCCAGATGGAGGCCGAAAGGGGTGGCCGCGAAACTGTCCTGCAGCAATCCCAGGACCAGGGCCAGGGAAAAGGCCAGGGAAAAAGAGGGCCTCAGGCCCACGTAAAACAGGAAAAGGCCCAGCAGGCGCAGACGGACCTGGGGGAAGAGCAGCAGGTTTTGCAGATAAAACAGGCCCAATCCCACCAGGCTGAAAAGAAGGACGGGAATAGTCATAGATCAGGGAGAGGCGGCCAGATTGACGACCTTCACCACCACCACTTCTTCCAGGGCTGAGAGATCCACCACGGGAGTCACCTCGATTTCCTGGAAGACCCCCGGGGTCTTCTTATTGGCCCCGCTGACCTTGCCGAAAACCTGGCCCTTGGGGAAGACGCCCCCCAGGCCGGAGGCCAGCACCAGGTCCCCGGTCTGGACGTCGGCGCTCTTGGGCACATAGCCCAGGGAGCAGCGGTTGCCGCCTTTGCCCTGGAGAATGCCCCGGACCCGGGTGCGCTGCACCATGGCGTCCGCGTTGCTGCTGCGGTCCACGATGAGCATGACCTTGGAATAGTGGGGATAAACTTCCACGATGCGGCCGGCGATCCCCTGGGCGGTGAGCACCGGCTGACCCCGCCGCACTCCCTGGTCCCGCCCCTGATCCAGCAGGGCGCAGCGGGACCAGAGCGAGGGGTCGTAAGCAATTACATGGGCGCCCACCACCGGCAGGGCCACCTCCTTTTTCAGGTCCAGGAGGGACTCCAGGCGGGCCAGGGTCTGCTGGGCCTCCTGGTAGCGCACCTCTTTCTGGGCGTATTCATCCAGGCGGCGTTTGAGCGCGGCGTTTTCCCGCTGCACCCCCACCAGATTAAAATACCCCTCCCAGACCCCCGCCAAAGTGCGGCCCAGGTAGTGGAGCCCCTGCAGGCCGGGAGCGGCCATGGAAACCACTACTCCCTCCACTTTTTCCAGGACCGGAGAACGCTTGACGCTGAGAGAGAGCAGAGAGATGATCAGCAACAGGGTGGCGGTGATTAGCAGGGAGGTGCGAAAACGCGGTTGCGGGCGCACGAGCCACTCCCCTTAATCCACCATCACTTCCTTGAGGATATCCAGATTATCCAGAGCCCGGCCGGACCCCAAAACCACCGTGGCCAAGGGGTCTTCGGTGATCTTGATGGGCAGCCCGGTTTCCTGGTGCAGCAGCACGTCCAGATTCTTGAGCAGCGCCCCGCCGCCGGTGAGATGGATGCCCCGGTCCACGATGTCCGCGGCCAGCTCCGGCGGGGTCTGCTCCAACGCGGTCTTCACCGTGGCCACGATGGAGTCGATCTGTTCCTGGATGGCCTGGCGCACTTCCTCGGAATTGATGGTGATGATCTTGGGAATACCGGTCACCAGGTCCCGGCCTTTGACGTCCATGGTCTCCATTTCCCCGGGGAAGGCGTTGCCGATGGTGGTCTTGACGATTTCCGCGGTGCGTTCGCCGATCAACAGGTTATAGGTCCGCTTGACGTACTGGAGGATGGCTTCGTCCATCTTGTCCCCACCCACCCGGACCGAGCGGGAATAAACGATGCCGGCCAGGGAGATGACCGCCACTTCGGTGGTGCCGCCGCCGATGTCCACCACCATGTTGCAGATGGGTTCGGTAATGGGCAGCCCCGCGCCGATGGCCGCGGCCATGGGTTCCTCGATGAGATAGACTTCCCGGGCCCCCGCGGACTCCGCGGATTCCCGGACCGCCCTTTTTTCCACCGGGGTGATGCCGGAAGGCACGCAGACGATGATCCGAGGCCGGATCAAAGAGCGGCGGTTGTGCACCTTGCGGATAAAGTGGCGCAGCATGGCTTCGGTGATCTCGAAATCGGCGATGACCCCGTCTTTCATGGGGCGGATGGCGACGATATTACCGGGCGTGCGGCCCAGCATCATCTTGGCGTCCCGGCCCACGGCCAGGACCCGGTTGCGGTCCTTGGCGTTCTTGCGCACCGCCACCACCGAGGGCTCGCTCAAGACAATGCCTTTGCCTTTCACATAGACCAGGGTATTGGCAGTGCCCAGGTCGATGGCAAGATCGTTGGAAAACCATCCCAAAATGGGATCCAGAAACATTATAGATACTCCTTAAGCAGAGGAAAAATCAAAGAAAAATGCTTCCCAGCACCGACTGACAACCGGCCTCATGGCCGGCCCCAGGGCAAAGAAGGAGGACCATAAAAGTCCCCCCTTACCTATTTTGCCAGTTTGTGAGAAAAATTCAACCTTTATTAATGACTTTCGGCACAAGCCCTCATCATCTGGTTCCCAAGCGGAGCTTGGGAACGAGGACCGGTGGGGCGGGCCTCCGTGCAGTGGGGCGGGCGTCCCCCCCCGCCGTCATTTAAATTCTTGCGCCTTGCTTTGCGCCTTTGCGTCTTTGCGTGAGGCCTATCTTTTCAGAAGCAGTGCAATGTTACACCTTTTCCAATTCATTAAAGAAAAAGGCGATCTCCGTCTTCGCGGTTTCCGCCGCGTCCGAGCCGTGGACGATGTTGGCCTCGATGTCTCTGGCAAAATCCGCCCGGATGGTGCCGGCCGCGGCCTGGCGGTAGTCGGTGGCCCCCATCAGGTCCCGGTTCACCTGGATGGCGTTTTCCCCCTCCAGGATCAGGGCCACGATGGGGCCGGAGCTCATGAACTCCGTGAGGCTGCCGTAAAAGGGGCGCTCTTGGTGCACCGCGTAGAATTGCTGGGCCTGGGCCTTAGTGAGATGCAGCATCTTCATGGCCTTGATTTTTAAGCCATTCTTTTCAAAACGGCCGATGACTTCGCCGATAAGACCGCGTTTCACGCCGTCTGGTTTGATCATGGATAAAGTCTGTTTTATCGCCATAAGATTAATCTCCACTTATTTAACAAAATTGGCACTTTTGAATATTTATATCAAAATTCCACAATAATATTAACAAATTAATAACGATTAATAACTTAAATAGTTAAAAAACCCAAAGCTTCTCTGAACAAAATAATCATTCCCAAAACGAAAGAAGCCATTGCAAATGAGTAGAATAATTTCTTATTTCTAAATTTATTCCAAAATAATGGAATTAATATTCCAAATATAAAATTAACAGAAAGCAAAATCGTAAATAGAAGTATTTTATATCCTCCAAATTTTCTTAAAATATAATCACTTTTTTTAATAAGTAATCCAAGAGGGATAACAAGCTCATAATGTTTGTCAAGATAATATATTACACTATCGAGATATAAACCAATACGCGACTTTATATAATCATCTTTAAAATTGCCAGCCAAAAACATAGCATGCGCTATGTTTTGCCTTTCTTTTTTGAGTTTCAAAGTAAATTTGTAGTTTAAATTATAGATGTCATCTACTTGCTTTCTTAACAGATTGATTTCAATATTTTTATGGGTATTAATGCTTTCGTGTCTATAAATGTCTAATATTGCAACTCCATCTTTGTCGATTTCTATTATCGGCTTATATGGATAGGAATAAGCAATATGGGTTATAATCATTTGTACTCTTTTGCCATAGTTACTCAATTCATTCCTTGAGAGATTACCCTTTTCCATTAAATCCGTTATTCTTGAAAATTCTTCAAGCAACAAAAAATTCCGTTTATTATAGTCAAAATAATCCTTTTGTCCTGTAACCGTTATAAATTGAAAAGGATATGGAATGTTAATGGCATTAATTTCTATAACCTTAGAAAATATTTCAGATTGAATATTACTCATTTGATGTGAAAAAAATACGAAATAGGCAAAAGTTAGACCCAAAAAAATATTAAAAATCGAAACAAATAAATTAATAGAACTTAAATCTTTACCATTATCAAAAGTAATAGGATCTTTGAGATGCTCGGTGCCTTTCTTGACTCGGCTCCCCGATCCATCTGGACCGGTTGATTCCCCTTTTTGCTTGGTTTTTTGATTCACTTCTCCTCCCGCCGCTCCACGTAGCCGAAGTGGTGGAATTGCAGGGTAAAAGTGCCCCGCCCCTGGGTCAGCGACCGCAGTTGGGTGGCATAGCCGAACATTTCCGACAGCGGGGCCAATCCCGAGATCAGGCGCACCGGGCCCTTGGCCAGGAGCTGCTCCACCTTGCCTTTCCGGGCGTTGAGGTCGCCCATGACCTCGCCGGTGAACTCCTCGGGCGCGATGATCTCCACCTGCATGATGGGCTCCAGCAATTGGGGCCGGGCTTTCATCATGCCCTGCTTCACCGCGGTCATGGTGGCGATGCGGAAGGCCATCTCCGTGCTCTGTCCTTCTTTGACGGCCGCGTCCTTCAAGGCCACGGCCACGTCCACCCCGGGGTGGCCGTAAACCGGCCCGCCCTCCAGGGCCTCCTTGACCGCCTGGGCGATCACCGGCACGAAGGCCTGGGCCGGGTGGTCCTCCGGCAGCAGCGGGGTAAAGGTATTGCCCGCGCCCCGGGGCCGGGGCGATAAACTCAGATCCACCTGGGCGAAATGCTGTTTTCCCGCCAGCTCCCGATCGAATACCCCCGTTTCCTGCACGCTGCCGGCGATGGTTTCCCGGTAGACCACCTGGGGGCGGCCGGCCCGGAGGCGGGCGTTAAATTCCCGTTCCAGGCGGTGGATGATCACCTCCAGGTGGAGTTCCCCCATCCCGGAAAGCAGAGTCTGGCCGGTGTCTTCGTCGACGTCCACCCTTAAGCTCGGGTCC
This sequence comes from Deltaproteobacteria bacterium, assembly GCA_003599195.1. GTDB lineage: Bacteria > Desulfobacterota > Desulfobaccia > Desulfobaccales > 0-14-0-80-60-11 > SURF-52. Next base: position 24,012 of record QZIZ01000077.1, read on the forward strand.
TCCTCGGCCACCCGGGCCAGGGCCGGGCCTAACCTCTCCTGGTCGTCCCGGGTCATGGGTTCGATGGCCAGGGAGATCACCGGCAGGTAGGAAGAGATGGGCTCCAGGATAATGGGCCGGTTCGGCGCGCACAGGGTGTCCCCGGTGGTGGCGGCTTTCAGGCCCAAAAGCGCAACGATGCTGCCCGCGGCCGCCTCGGTCAGGGGTTCCCGCTTATTGGCGTGGAGCCTCAGCAGCCGGGCCACCTTTTCGGTCACCCCTTTTATCGGGTTGAAGACCTCCTGCCCGGGTTTCAAAGTCCCGGAATAGAGGCGCACAAAGGTGAGGCGCTGGGCCTGGTCCATCTGGATCTTGAAGGCCAGGGCCGCCAGGGGGCCGTCATCTTTGGGCGGCCGGGCCTCCGCCGCCCCGGTTTGAGGATGATGCCCGATGATGGGGGGCACCTCCGTGGGGTCAGGGAGAAAATCCTTGATGCCTTCCAAAAGAGGCTGGATGCCTTTATTTTTCAGGGCCGAGCCGCAGTAGATGGGGACGCCTTTCAGGGCCACGGTGCTGCGGTGGATGGCGGTCTTCATTTCGTCGGGGGGCAGGGTTTCTTCCGCCAGGAAGGCCTCCATGGCCGTATCATCCACTTCCGCTAGGGCCTCCCAGAGGGCCTCCCGGGCATTTTCCGCCTCCTCCCGGTAGTCCTCCGGGATGTCCCGCTCTTCGAAGACCGCGCCCAGGGTCTCATCCTGCCAGACCAGGGCCTTCATTTTCAGCAGGTCGATGACCCCGCGGAATTGATCTTCCTGGCCCCAGGGGATGGTGAGGACCAGGGGATGGGCCCCCAATTTCTCCCGCATGGAGGCCACGGCCTGGTAAAAATCGGCGCCCAGGCGGTCCATCTTGTTGATGAAGGCCAGTTTCGGGACCCGGTATTTGTCCGCCTGGTGCCAGACCGTCTCCGATTGGGGCTCCACCCCGGAGACCGCGTCGAAGACGCCGATGGCCCCGTCCAGGACCCTCAGCGACCGCTCCACTTCGATGGTGAAGTCCACGTGGCCCGGAGTATCGATCAGGTTGATCACCGCACCCTTCCACTGGCAGGTGGTCACCGCCGCAGTGATGGTGATGCCCCGTTCCTGCTCCTCCGGCATCCAATCCATCACCGCTGCGCCGTTGTGGACCTCCCCCATCTTGTGGGTGCGCCCGGTATAATAGAGGATGCGCTCCGTCAAGGTGGTCTTGCCGGCGTCGATGTGGGCAATGATGCCGATATTGCGGATGGCCTTGAGCCTGGGGGTGGTCACCTGGGAGGTCTCCGGGAATTAGCCGAAATAGGACCTTGATTCTTTTAAACGAATTTGCCCATAGTTTCAAGCCCTAATATAAAAGGCCGGTTTCCGGTTTTCAGTTTTCGGTTTTCGGTAAAAAAAACTCTCTGCGTTCTCTGCGTCTCTGCGGTGAAAATGAATAACCGCAGAGACGCAGAGTGCGCAGAGAAAAAAATTTCCAATTAAATGTGAGTCTGTATATAAAACTAAAGATCATGATATCCTGTACCCCTCCCCGCTACCGCTTCTGCCCCTGTTGCGGCGGCTTGCTTGCGACCCGGCCCCGGGGCGGCCGGGACCGCCTGGTCTGCCAAGAATGCCATAAGGTGCTTTACCTCAACCCGGCGGTGGGAGTGGCGGTGGTGGTGCGCCGGGGGGACGAAATCCTTTGGGGACGTAGGAAAGGCGGCCCTTATCAGGGGGCCTGGTGCATTCCCTGCGGCTACGTGGAATGGGGGGAAGACATCCGGGCCGCGGCGGTCCGGGAGTTTCAGGAGGAGACCGGCCTGATGGTGGAGCTTAAAGAGGTGCTGGCGGTGCACTCCAATTTCCATGACCCGGAGCGCCTTACCGTGGGCGTCTGGTTCGCAGGCGAGGTGGCCGGGGGCGATCTTAAGGCCGGGGATGATCTGGACGCAGCGTGGTTCTTTCCCCTGGAGACCCCGCCGGCGCCCTTGGCCTTCCCCACCGACGCCCTGGTGGTGGAAGAGCTTCGGGGAAAAAGGGAAAAAGGTTAAAAGGGCAAGAGGGGGCGCAGGGAAAAGGCCCTTTTCCCCTCTTTCCCTTTTCCCCCTTTATAAAGGAAAAAGCTCGATTGCTTCCAGAGCGGCCAGATCCGTGAGAGAGACCATGGCGATCCGGGAATCCAAAAGATCCAGGACCGCGAAGCTGAAGGTGGGGTGGCGCCCCTCCTCCAGGGTGAAGGCCCCGGGGACAATGAGGTAGATGGTGTCCGGGGCCAGGGTCAGACAGGCCTGGCGGGCTTGAAACTCCTCGGGCCGCAGGGCGTCATTGTTATACAGGAGACGGCTGAAAGGGGGGCTATAGCGGGTGACGCAGGGCACGTGGGTGTGGCCGTGGCACAGCAGCAAGGGAGGCCGGGCCACGGTGCGGCCCTGCTGGTAGGCGTGCACCCGGTCCTTGAAATGGGTCCAGAGGATGGCCCGGGTGTGGGCCAGGAAGATGCGGCCTGCCACTTCCAGGGCCTCGGCGCAGCCGGTGGCTTCGGGCATCTCCGGCCCGTAGACGTCATAGACCCAGTAGAGCCGGTGGCCCGGGTCCATCTCCAGCCAGGGGCGGAAAGGCTCCGGCGGGCAATCCCCCAGGCAGGCCAGATGGCGGATGCCTTGGGCGCGAAAAAAAGCGAGGAGCCGGGGCAGGCCGGCCTGGTAGGCATGGGTATCGGCCACCAGGGCCAGCCTGTCCATCACTCCTCTGAAACCACTAGCTGCTTAAATTACTTTACCGGCCCGGTGCCGCAGGCGCGGCCGGCGTGTCCCTTCAGCATCTCCACCAGTTTGGCCAGATACTTGAGGGCCTCCTCCTTGTCTTTGTCGATGACGATGCCTTCGATCTGCATCTGCTCCTGGTCCGAAAAAACGATCTGTTTTTCTGCCATAGTGATTCCCCTTTGTCAGTTGCCGCGTCGGTTAGAAAAGAATTTTAAGGGAAATGCGGGGCGATCCGGTCCTGATCAACCGTGGCCCGGAGGGCCTTCCGCGGCCTTGGGGCCGCAGGCGTGGCCCAGGTGTCCTTTAACGCGGTCCAACAGGTCCGCCAGATACCGCAGGGCTTCCTCCCCATCCTTGTCGATGACGATGGACTCTATCTGCATCTGCTCCTGATCCGAAAAGACGATGGTTTTATCCGGCATGGGTAGTTCTCCTTTCGTTCCTGGTGAACACAATTTAAGATTAAGGGGGGGAGGTGTCAATAGTAAGCATAAGATCAGAATTGCCTCTCCGGAGAAAAACCGCGATAATTTTTTCGGACCCTCCGCCAGCCTCACGCAAAGACGCAAAGGCGCCAGGAAAGACATCAGACAAATTGAGAGGAACAATATGCCCAAGTTATTTTCCGACCGCACCAAACCGGCCCAGTGCCCCTTTTGCCGGCGGGAGATCCTGCCCCCCCGGGAGATCAAGGGCGGACAGTGGTTTGACTTCCCCGGCGGCTATTGCGCCTGCGGCGCGGTCTTCGCGCTCGATCCCACGGCCAGAAACGGCGGCGCGGTCCTGCTGCAAGCCATGCTCATGGCCTGCAAGGGCGATATGGAGCGGGTCCTGGGCCTCTCCCTGGAGACGGACTACGAAGAGGGCCACGTGCATAAGTATAACGACCGGACCCACCAGGTGGAGCCCCAGGCCTTCGGCACCCTTTATTTCATCCGCCTCCGGGAGGAAAGGGAGGCCGGTGAGGGCGATAATTGACCCCGGGCGGGAAAGGCCCTCTCCGATTATTACCAAGAGTCCGGGCCCATTTTTACTTCAACTTCCGCCACTTTTTATCTAAGGCCTCATAATTAATTGCAGATTCTGAATCTCTGCGCTCTCTGCGTCTCTGCGGTAAAAAAAATCACCGCAGAGATGCAGGGGAGCAACTAATTTCCTGCCCGGTTATCATCATCCCTTTATTCACATCCATTAAGCCTCTTTGCAGTTGTCGGATTTTCCAAAAATAATTTTTCACAATAATCAATAAGTTACCCATATCCCCCTGGGACCTGTATGATTTTCCAACAATTGAGGGGGCCTGGAGACTTTGGGGCAATCAAAAAAACGTCATAATATCAGTAAGTTAGCTAATGGCATACGTCTTGCCTTATGCATGAGGCAAAGCAACAGTCACGTGTGGACTTTCAAGGGGAAGATTGTGACGAAAAATAATATCAGCCCTGATTTGTACAGCGAGGTCCAGAGGCTTGGGGCCAGGGACATGGAAGTCTGCATGCAATGCGGCAACTGTGCTTCCGCCTGTCCCTTGTCGGCCGGGGAAAACACCTTTCCCCGAAGAATCTATCGCTATCTCCAGCTCGGCTTGAAAGACAAGCTGCTGGAAGCTCCGGAACCTTGGCTCTGTTATTATTGCGGTGACTGCAACACCGATTGTCCCCGGGGCGCGGAACCCGCGGAGACCATGATGGCGACGCGGCGCTGGCTGATGACCCAGTATGATTGGACGGGAATTGCCAGAAGATTTTATACCTCGCCCAAAACCGAGGTTGGCGCTTTTCTCGGCGTTGGCCTGGTCGTCATCCTGCTTTTCCTGATCTTTCATGGGCCGGTGGTTACCGACCGGGTGGAGCTCAACACCTTCGCGCCGGTCCATTGGATCCACCTCGGCGACCAGATCGTGATGGGATTTGTTTTTTTGATGTTGTTTTCGAATGCGGCCCACATGTTTTCCAGGATCATGCGGGGCATGAAGATACCGCTGCATCTCTATCTCACCCAGGCGCCGGTGTTCCTCATCAACTACTTCACCCAGAAACGGTGGCGGAAATGCGGCACCGGTCCGGGCAGCGCCTGGTGGCGGCACCTTTTCCTGTTCTCCGGCTGGGTGTCGATGGAGATCCTGGTGATGGTGTATCTCTCGGACTTCCAGACCGATATCGTCCATCCCGTTTGGCATTGGACCCGGCTGCTGGGCTATTACGCCACCATCGCCCTGATGGTTGCCTCCACCGCCATGCTGTACAGCCGCTGGTTTAAGAAAGAGCAGAATCTCCACCGCTATTCCGATTTTACGGACATGTTCTTCCTGGTGTTGATCGCCGCCATTGCGGCCACCGGCATTCTGGTCCATTTTTTCAGGCTGGCCGGACTGCCGATCATGACCTACTCGACTTATGTGCTCCATCTCGCCATCACTGCGGGCATGCTGACCCTCATGATCCCGTTTGGCAAACTCTCCCATCTGATGTACCGGCCTCTGGCCATCTTCCTGACGACCTTGAAAGAAAAGGCCCTCCGTGATTCTCCGGCCACCCTGGCGGCAATGCGTGCGGATCTCGGCGATACCTTCCAGAGCTGCATGCAGTGCGGCGCCTGCACTGGGATCTGCCCCTGGAACGAGGTTGCCAGCTACAGTCCCCGGAAGATTCTCCGGGATATTTCTTTGGACAAGGCCTCGAACTTTTCAGTCGATCAAGCCTCATGGACCTGCGCCACCTGTAACAGCTGCGCCGAACAATGCCCCCGGGGCATCAGCTCCCTTGATCTGATAAAGTCCGTCCGCCGCCATGTCGTCGAGGCCGGATCATTGCCGAAATCCTTTAATGCAGCCGTGCAGAGTCTGAAAACAGACGGCAACCCTTGGGCCGGGAAAAGGGAAAACCGCCTGGCTTGGGCCAGGGGCGCCAACCTGCCCGCTTATAGCGAAGAACACGAGTATTGCCTCTTCACCTGCTGTACCACGGCCTATGACACCGCGGCCGATAAAGGCAGCCAAAAGGCCGGCATTGCTCTCCTCAGCCTGCTCGATTATGCCGGCGTCTCCTATGGAACCCTGGGAACCAAGGAGAGTTGTTGCGGTGACGTGGCCGACAAGATCGGGGCCGCGGACACCGCCGCCGCACTGGCCAACAAGAATACCGAGATATTTTTAGAGGCGGGCGTTTCCAAGATCCTGACCATCTCCCCTCACTGTCTGAATTCATTCAAAAAGAATTATGACGGGCTGAAGAAGCTAGACATAGTTCATTCCACCGAGCTTCTGGATGAACTCATCCAGAAGGGTTTAATCCAACCCGTCAACAGGCTTGACCTCAAGGTGACCTACCATGATCCCTGCTATCTGGGCAGGCATTCCGCCATCTATGATGCGCCCCGGAGAATCCTGGAGGCCATCCCGGGCGCAACACTGCTGGAGATGCAGAATAGCCGGGAGCGGAGCTTCTGTTGCGGTGGCGGCGGCGGGGGGCCATGGAAGGAGAAGGTCGGCAAAGAAAGTCTGGGCGAAATTCGAGTCAAAGAGGCCTTAGGCACCGGCGCGGGGGTGATCGCCACCGCCTGCCCTTACTGCATCCGCACGCTCAATGAGGCCATCGCCAGACTGGGGGCCGGAAACAAGATTATCGTCAGGGATATAGCAGAACTGCTTCTGGAGTCGGTTGATCTGTCGCTACGTCTGTCCAAACCGCAAAAACCAATATTGGGGCTTTCCCAGGAGTACTCTAATGTCTGAGCGAATCGGGTTTTATATCTGCCACTGCGGGATCAACATTGCCTATCGTGTCAGAGTCCAGGAGGTGGCGGAATATGCGGCCACCTTCCCGGGGGTCGTGGTTTCCAAAGATTATCTCTTTATGTGTTCGGACCCGGGGCAGGATCTCATCGAAAAAGACATCAAGAATCTAGGCCTCACGCATGTGATTGTGGCCTCCTGCTCGCCCCGCATGCATGAAAAGACCTTTCGCGCCGCCTGCCAGCGGGCGGGGTTGAATCCCTACCGGGCTTTCCATATGGTCTGTGTCCGGGAACACGGATCCTGGGTGACGGAAAGCGAGGATGAGGCTACCGCCAAGGCCATCACCCTGGTCCGGGCCGGCCTGATGCGGGTTACGAATCAGGTTGCGCTCTTTCCCAGCAAATTCTCGGTCAATCCCAACACCCTGGTGGTCGGGGGCGGGATCGCCGGCATGCAGGCGGCACTGGATATCGCCAGCTCCGGCAATCAGGTCTATCTGGTGGAACGCCAGCCCACCGTTGGGGGGCACATGCTCCAGTACGACAAGACCTTCCCGACCTTGGACTGTGCGGCCTGTATCGGCACGCCGAAAATGGTGGCCGTGGGCCAGGACAAGAACATCAATCTGATGACCAATTCCGAGGTGGAGAGCGTCAGCGGTTTTGTGGGCAACTTTAAGGTCAATGTCAATCAGCGCTCCCGCTACGTGAAGACGAACTGCACCGGTTGCGGGGACTGTGCCAAGGTCTGTCCGGTGGAGGCCCCGAACGAATGGGATGTGGGGACGAAGATGCGCAAGGCCATCTATATCTCCTTCCCCCAGGCGGTGCCGGTGCGTTATGCCATTGAAAAATATGACCGGGGACCCTGCGTGCAAACCTGTCCGGCCGGCATCAATATTCAGGGGTTTGTCGCCCTGATCAAAGACGGGAGATACCAGGAATCACTCAAGGTGATTATGGAAACGATGCCGCTTCCCGGCACGCTGGGCCGTATCTGTCCCGCTCCCTGCGAGGCCCAGTGCCGCAGGCGGGAGGTTGATTCCCCCCTGGCGGTCTGCCAGTTGAAACGGTTTGCGGCGGACCAGGTTGATTGGGACACCTTGCCGGCGCCGGAAATTGAGAAGAAGCCGGAAACCGAGAAGGTGGCCGTCATCGGCGCGGGTCCGGCAGGGCTTTCCACTGCCTATTTCCTGGCTAAGAAAGGGTATCATCCCACCATTTTCGAAAGAGCGCCCTTTGCCGGCGGCATGCTCCGGGCCGGCATCCCGGACTACCGGCTGCCGCCCGCGGTCCTGGAACAGGAGATCAACTACATCAAAAAGCTGGGCGTGGACATTCAGCTGAATGTCGAGATCGGCCAGGACCGTCCGGTTGCCGGTTTCTTCGATGAGGGATTTAAGGCCGTTTATCTGGCGGTGGGCGCCCAGAGCAGCATGAAGTTGAAAATCGAAAATGAGGATGCCGTAGGGGTCATGCACGGCATCGATTATCTCGGCCTGCTCAACCGCAGGCAACCGGTCAAGACCGGCAATAAGGTCGCGGTGGTCGGCGGCGGCGACGTGGCCATCGACGCGGCCCGGGAGGCCATCCGGCAGGGTGCGTCCGAAGTGAAGATGCTCTACCGGCGCAGCCGGGAAGAAATGCCGGCTTCCAAGCATGAGATCCAGGCCGCCGAGGAAGAAGGCATCAAGATCGAACTGTTGACGGCTCCCGTCTCAGTACTGACCACAGACGGCAAGGTTTCCGGGCTGCGCTGCATCAAGATGGAGCTGGGTGAGCCGGACGCCTCCGGTAGAAGGCGGCCGGTGCCGGTTGCCGATTCGGAATTTGACGTCGATTGCGACATGATCATCCCGGCCATCGGCCAAAGGGTCAACAGCAGCTTCCTGGAAGGCACGGAAGGGATCGAATTAACCCGCTGGGGAACGATTGTGGCCGATCCGGTGACCTATCAGACCACCTTCCCGGGGATCTTTGCCGGCGGTGACATGTTTACCGGTCCGTCCGTCGCCGTGGCCGCGGTGGCCGCAGGCCAGCAGGCGGCCATTTCCATAGAAAGGTATCTGCTGGGCGAGGACCTGGCGGAGAACAGGCCCTCCAAACCCACGGGGAATAACTGGAAGGCGATCTCGAAAAAGGTCAAGGCCTCCTCCCGGGCGAAGATGCCGATCCTGCCGGTGGCGGAGCGCCTAGACAATTATAAGGAAGTCGAGCTGGGATTCGATGAGGCGCAGGCCAGGGCAGAGGCGGCCCGCTGCGTGGATTGCGGGGGCTGCTGCGAATGCAAGCTCTGTATCGAGGCCTGCAAGGCCGGCGCCATTGACCATGAGATGACCGACAAGAAGGAGACCATCGACGTCGGCTCCATCATCATTGCCACCGGTTTCGATCCCATGAATCCGGTGAAGATGACCCAATACGGCTACGGCAAGTACCGGAACGTCTTTACCAATATTGAATTCGAGCGTCTTTCCAACGCCACCGGGCCGACCGCGGGCAAGCTCCTGAAGCGTGATCTGAAAGATCCCTTGAAGTTCACAGAAGCGCCGAAGAGCGTGGCGATTCTCCACTGCATCGGCAGCCGGGACCAAAACTACCATGAATACTGCTCCCGCACCTGCTGCATGTATGCCCTGAAGTATGCGCATCTGCTGAAAGACAAATGCGGGCATGACACCCAGGTCTATAACTTCTATATCGACATGCGCTGCTTCGGCAAGGGCTACGAGGAATTCTACAAGAAGGTCCAGGCCGAAGGAGTCAAGATGATCCGCGGCAAGGCCGGCTCCATCACCGAGGACGAGAACGGCATCCTCACCGTTAAGGGAGAAGACACCCTTTCCGGCCGCCTGATCGAGGTCCCGGTGGAGATGGTGATCCTCTGCACCGCCATGGAAGCCAGGCCGGATGCGCCGGATGTCATGCGGAAGTTCGGGATAGGTATCGGCCAGGACGGATTCTTCCAGGAGTCGCATCCCAAACTGGCGCCCGTATCCACCCCCACCAGCGGCGTTTTTCTGGCCGGGGCCTGCCAGGGGCCGAAGGATATCCCGGACACGGTGGCCCAGGCGAAGGGGGCCGCAGCGGAAGCCCTGGCCTTGACCTCCGCGGGCCAGGTCGAGATCCCGCCCATGATCTCCAGTATCGATCCCGACATCTGCGTCGGTTGCCAGCTCTGTATCGGGCTTTGCGCCTATTCGGCCATCGAATTCAACAGGTATGCCGGGATTAGCGAGGTCAACAGCGCTATTTGCAAGGGATGCGGCAGCTGCTCCGGCATCTGCCCCAGCGGCGCCGCCAAGGTGAGACACTTCACCGATAAACAGATTTTTGCAGAAATAGACGGACTCTTACTTTCCCAAGGAGCTTGATGCGATGAGCGAGTTTGAACCCCAAATAGTGGCGTTTTTCTGTAACTGGTGCACCTTCACCGCCGCGGATCTTGCGGGCACTTCGCGGTTGTCATACCCGCCCAACCTCAAGATCATCAGGGTGATGTGCACCGGCATGGTCGATCCGAAGTTCGTCATCAAGGCCTTCCTGCACGGCGCGGATGGTGTCTTGATCGGCGGCTGTTGGCCCGGGGATTGCCATTACATCAATGGCAACCTGAAGGCGCGGCGCCGGGTGGCCAACCTCACCGAGGTTCTGAAACAGTACGGGATCGGTGAAGACCGGTTCTGGCTCCGGTGGATCGCCGCCAGTGAAGGGACCATGCTGCAGGAAGTGGCGAAGGACATGACTGAAAAATTGAAGCAGCTCGGACCAAGCCCCCTTCGGAATTTGGGTCAAATAGCAGTTTGAAGACACGGAGAGGACGAAAATGGCTAAATTCGCAAAAGTGTCTTTCAAGAAAGACGAATTGAATAAGGAGCTGTCCAAATTTTTCAAGGGCATGCTCTCAAATGGCGCGGTTGACGCGGTCCTTACTCCGATGGCTCAGGCAAAGAAGGGGGTCAGACTGTCACTCGTTACCTCGGCGGCCCATACGGCACAGGTGGATCCTTTTGCGCCGGTCGCGGCCGTAAGCGGCGCCAAGATTGCCTCATCGCTCACCGCGCGGCCCTCCGGCCGCAAGGTGGCCATGGTCCTGCGACCCTGCGAGGTGCGGGCGGTGGTTGAGCTGTCCAAGCTGAAGCAGGTGAATCTCGAAGATACTCTGCTGATCGGCATGGATTGTCTCGGCCGCTATGAAAATACCGATTTCGCCAAATTCCAGGAGCAGGGCGGAACCTCCGAGTCCTTCCTGGAGAACGCCCAGGCCGGCAAGACCGCCACGAATGGCTTCGATATTACCGGCGCCTGCAAGATCTGTGAATTTCCGGCGGCTGACAAGGTCGATATGAGACTGTGCGCCCTAGGCGCGGAAAGCGGCGCGGTTTATATCGAAGCCCTAACCGAAAAAGGTGAGCAAGCTCTGGAGAAATCGGGAGTAAAGGGTGGCGGGGCTCCAGCAGGCCGGGATGAGGCGGTGAAGAAGCTGGCGGCGGCGCGTACCGAGGCCAGGGATAAGAAATTCACCGATATCCGGGCTGAAATCACCAACTTCGAGGCGCTGGCAGACAAATTGGCTCCCTGTGTCAACTGCTACAATTGCCGGGTGGCCTGTCCGGTCTGCTATTGCAAGGAATGCGTCTTCGTCACGGACACCTTCCGGCACACCGGCGACCAGTTCATGATGTGGGCGGATCAAAGCGGCATTCTGAAGATGCCTAATGACACCATGTTCTTTCATCTGACCCGCATGACCCATATGAGCCTGTATTGTGTCGGCTGCGGCCAGTGCACCAGCGCCTGCCCGAATGGTGTTGATCCCATGCCGTTGTTCCGGGCCTGCGCCGATAAGACTCAAGCCCGGTTCAACTATCAGCCGGGACGGTCGGTGGACGAAGAACTGCCGTTGGCCGGGTTCAAAGCTGACGAACTGGTTGAAGTGACCGGTCAGGTCAAATAGGAGCGGTATCATGGCTGAAAAGAAGCCTGCAGGCACAGTCCTGGTGGCCGGCGCCGGCATCTCTGGAATCAAGGCGGCCATTGAGCTGGCTGAATCCGGCTACAAGGTTATCCTGACCAATGATTCTCCACAGATAGGCGGTATCCTGGCCAAACTTGATTACCAATTCCCGACGGACCACTGCGGCATGTGCAGAATGCTGCCCCTGGTGGGCCGGGAGTATGCTTCGCAGTACTGCATGCGCAAAAGCCTGTTTCATGAAAATATCGAGATCATGCCCTTTACGGAGATCACCGCGATACAGGGGGATGCGGGGAATTACAAGGTCGACCTGCTGAAAAAGGCCCGCTGCATCGACCCGGCCGTCTGCAATGAGATGGGCAAATGCATCGACGTCTGCCCGGTGGAGGTTGAAGACGAGTTCAACCTGGGACTGACCAAGCGGAAAGCAGTCTACCAGGCAGTGCCCCATAATACCCCCAAGATGCTGCTCATCGACAAACAGGCCTGCACCCGCTGCGGCGAGTGCCTCAAGGTATGTCCGACCAATGCCATCAATCTGGATGCCGAAGACGAGCCGGAGACCAGGGAGGTCCACGCCATTATCCTGGCTTCCGGCGTGAAGCTCTATAATATCCAGGAATTTGAGGACGCCAAGTCCTACGCGGTATCACCGGATGTCGTCACCTCCCTTGCCTTCGAGCGGATGCTCAGCGGCACCGGCACTTATCAGGGCGACGTAATCCGGCGGCCCTCAGACGGCAGGCCGGCCAAAAACATTGCCTGGATCCAGTGTATGGGATCCCGGAATCGGCGCCAGAAAAGAGAATACTGCTCCTCCATATGCTGCATGTTCGCGCTGAAAGAGGCCGTCCTGGCTAAGGAAAAAGGCGGGCCGGAGGTTGACACTACCATTTTTTATATGGATATGCGGACCTTTGGCAAAGGCTTTCAACAGTACCGGGACAAGGCCGTCAACGAGCACGGAGTGAACCTTATCCGCTGCAGGGTGCAGGGAGTTATGCTCAAGCCCGACGGCAATCTGCAGATGCGTTATATCGATCCCGACACCAACGAATTCTTTTTAAAGGATTACGATCTGGTGGTGATGTCCACGGGGCAGATACCCTTTGAAACCCACAAGAAATGGGCCGATCTCCTGAATGCGCCTTTAGATGAGCGAGGCGTTCTGGCTACCGAGAAGTCCAGTAAGGTCAAGGTCGCCGACAAACCGGGCCTGTTTCTGTGCGGCTCTCTGATGGGGCTTACCGATATCAGTGAGGCCATGGTCAGCGGTATTGCCGCGGCGGGCGAGGCCAGCAAATTTCTGGCCACTTTGGGCGTGGACAAGATGCAGGAGGAGGAAATTCCCGAGCCGCCCGCCCAAAGCCGGGAACTGCCCCTGGTCTCGGTGGCCCTGTGTCAATGCGGGGAGAAGCCGGGTGCGGAAGGACTCGATTATGAGCTGCTCAGCGCTGAATTGAAACGCCATCCCGGAGTGGATGCAGTCCATACCATTACTTCCATCTGCAAAGCCGAGGGAGAAACCGAGCTCGCCGGCCTCCTGGGCAAGACCAAGTGCAACCGGCTCTTGATCGGGGCCTGCCAGCCTTTCATGTACCGGCGGAAGCTGAAAAACGAGGCCAGGAAAGCAGGTTTCAACTCCTCCATGGTGGAGATCTTCGATCTGTTCGGCATTGCCAGGAGGGGCATGGTCGAGTCTGCGAACGGAGACTGGACCTTACGGGCAGCCCGGGATGTCAAATCGGATATCGAAAAGCTCAAGTATAAACCTGAGTTAAAGGTGAGCACCTTGCCCATCAACCAGAGCGCCCTGGTGATCGGCGGCGGCATCGGCGGCATGCACGCGGCGCTGTCCCTGGCCGATCGGGGCGTGCCGGTGCATCTGGTGGAAAAGGAAGCGCACCTGGGCGGCTACCTCGGCAACCAGTTGGAGCATACGGTGGATGGCCTGGCGCCCATGGCCATGGCTACAGCTATGAAGCTGAGGGTGTTCGAAAACAAGAACATCACGGTCCATCTGAATAGCGAGGTGGAAAAAAGCGTCGGCACCCTGGGCTGCTTTGAAACCAAACTGCATTCCCAGGAGACCGCTGAAAATACCTATCTGCGCCATGGCGCGGTGATCCTGGCCACGGGCGGGCATGAGGGAGCCACCAGCGAATACGGTTACGGGACTTCGGACGCAGTGCTGACCCAGGGCGAATTGAAGAAAGGTCTGGCCAGCGGCGATCTCGATCTCAGCGAGGTCGAGAACGTGGTGATGATCCAATGCGTCGGTTCCCGGCAGCCGGGGGGCCGCCCTTACTGCAGCCGTATCTGCTGCCTGGGCGCCATCGACAACGCTCTGAAGATCAAAGAGAAAAATCACGAGGCCCGGGTCTTCATTCTTTACCGCGATATCATGACCTATGGCTTCTACGAGCAATACTATTCCCAGGCGAGGTCAGCCGGGATCATCTTTATGAATTACAGTCTGGACGACAAGCCGGAGGTGGAGTTCGTCGACGGACAACCGGTCGTCATCTTGACGGATCCTGTCCTGAAAGAGGAAATGGAGCTGAATGCGGATCTCCTGGTTCTTTCCACCGGCGTGGATCCGGAAGAGTCAAACAAGAGACTCGCCGCTGCCTTCGGCGTTTCCGTGGCCGAGGACGGGTTCTTCGCCGAAGCGGATTCGAAATGGCGTCCCATCGAGTTCCAGAAAGTCGGACTTTATCTGGCCGGCACGGCCCATTCACCCATGCCGCTGCGGAGCGTGATCCTGCAGGCCGAAGCCGCGGCCCAGAAGGCCTATACTTACCTGTCCGGCCGCGAGGTGCACACCGCCGCAGTCACTTCTACGGTGAAAGACGCCCTGTGCATCCGCTGCCAGAGATGCGTGAACATCTGTCCGTACGGGGCGAGGTCATACAACGAAGCGGATAAGCGCATCGATATTGACGCCGCCGAATGCCAGGCCTGCGGCATGTGCGCGGCGGAGTGCCAGAACAACGCGGCTGAGGTCAGAGGCTGGAGTGACAAACAACTGATGGCTGTCATTGATGCGAAGATCATGGACAGCACGCTCTCAAGCCTTGGAGATGGCAAAAGCGGCCTAAGGCAAAACGTTTAAGGAGGAACATATCGTGAAGCCTCAGCAAACCAGCGAACGGCCCCATATGAAAAATGTCTTAGGCTTTCAGGTGCCCACCGATGTCTATTATTTGCATCAGGGCCATGCCTGGGCAGCGTTGGAAGAAACGGGCCTGGTGCGCGTTGGCCTGGATGATTTCTCGCAAAAAATCATCGGCCCGGCAGACGGCCTCAAGCTGCCCGGAATCGGCAAGACCTATTATCAAGACCATATCTGCCTTTCCCTGTTCAAAGAGGGAAGAAAGGCTTCCTTCGAAGCCCCGCTGGATGGGGTAATCGAGGCCGTCAATCCCAAAGTTCGCCAACAGCCCAATCTGGTTCATGACGATCCTTATGGGGAAGGCTGGCTGTGCCTGGTCAAGCCCATCAATCTCGAGAGCAACCTGGACAACCTCTCTTCCGGAGAGGCCAATGCCACCTGGATCAATGAAGAAGCTCACCGCTTGCTGAACTTCACGGAGGGTAAGGCCGGCGTTACCCTGCCGGATGGCGGCGCCGTCGTCGACAACCTCCTCGGACTTTACCCGGATATTGGCTGGCGGCCGCTAATCAGGGAGTTTTTCTTAAAACACTTGACCACAAAAGTCTTGGCAGAAGGATCAACCAAAGATTTGTGGAAAGACATCTACAGCAACGGCAATCTCCAGTACTGCTTCAACTGCAGCACCTGCGTATCCGGATGTCCCGCCTCCCATGGAGATCCGCCGCTTTTGGTGAGAAATCTGGCCAGGAAGGTGATCTTGGGGCTGGAGGAGGAACTCATCGAAGATAACACTCCATGGGCCTGCGTCTCCTGTTCCAGATGCGAGGAGATGTGCCCCATGAATGTCATGCCCTTTGAGATGATTCTCTCTATCCGGCAATGGCAGTGCCGCAACGACGAGACCCTGATCCCGCCCGCCATCGTCGAGATCTATAAGCGAGGCTACACCCAGGCGGTCGGGGTGAATATGGAGTTACGGGAATCGCTGGGGTTGTCCCAGTTGCCCACCATAACCAACAATCAGGAACAACTGGAAATGTTTCGTGAAATGCTGATGCAGACCCAGATAGTCAGCGAGAACGACTATATGTTCAAGGGTTGAAAAAGTGGACTGTGAGATGATTGGTTCCGCCTGATTTTGGGCGATCATATCAGACACACGAGGAAAACGAGATGCAACTATGTTTCTTCCCAGGCTGTAATACACCTGCCATCCGACCGGATGTAGAGCGGGCCATAAGGGCGTCAATGCCCGTTCTGGGCATTGAGCTGGTGGATGCCGACAACTATGTCTGCTGCCCGGCATTCGGCTCTTTCCCCTCTGCCGATGAGGAAGCCTGGATGGCGACCAGCGGCTGGAATCTTTCCATTGCCGAACAAAAAGGGTGCGATTTCGTCGTTCAGTGCGGCTCATGTTACAGTTCCCTGCGCATGGGACGGGAGCATTTGGTGCATGACGCGGAAAAACTGGCCCACGTCAATGAACTGCTCGAGCCCACCGGACGGCAGGTCACGGGAAGTTCCAAAGTGCGCCATGTGTCCGAGGTCCTCTTTAAGGAAATAGGCCCTGAAAAGATTGCGTCGCACCTCAAAAAGAGTCTGGAGGGACTTCACGGCATCGCCCAGTATCCCTGCCATACCTTGTTCCCGAGTGAGGTCGTGGGGTTTGAAGAATCCCCCAGGGCGCCGGAGGGCTTGCGCCGCTTACTGGAGGCGCTGGGAGCGGAAGTGGACGGCTACAGCCGGGAACTGCAATGCTGCGGCGGAGCGGGCGGATTCATGAAGAGCACGCCGGAGCAGGCTCTCGAATTCGCCAAAACCAAGTTCGATGCAATTCTCGAGGAAACCAAGGCCGATTTTATCGCCGTCTCCTGCATCACCTGCCTGATGCATATGGAAAGGGTGCAAAATACCTTCAATCAACAGCTTGGGGAAGAGCGATACAAAATCCCGGTTTTCGATTACAACCAGTTGCTCGCGCTCTGTCTGGGATTTGATCCGAAACAGGTTTCGGCGATCTATAACGTTCCCAGGGACTCGGTCCTAAGCCGCATAGTGTCCGTCAAATCAAATGCGTAACCGGCCCTCTACCAGGGGTTTTAGTAGAGGATGGCACAAGCAGACTGAGGCAAATTCTTTAAGGAGGGACAGGCCATGATGCCTCAACAAAAAATCACACGGCCTCAGATGGAGGAGGTCTTCGGCTTTCAGGTGCCCGTTGAGAATTATTATCTGCACCAGGGCCATGCCTGGGCGGCGCTTGAGGGCGACGATCAGGTGCGGGTTGGATTGGATGACTTCTCCCAGAAGCTCTTAGGCCCGGCGGATGAGATCAGACTGCCGGAGATCGGCAAGACTTACTACCAGGATCATCTATGCATGGCCCTGTTCCGGGAGGGGAAAAAGGCTTCCTTTGAGGCTCCGGTGGACGGCGTCATTGAAGCGGTCAACCCCCTGGTCCGGCAGAATCCCGGCCTTATTCACGATGATCCTTATGGGGAGGGCTGGTTGTTTTTGGTCAAGCCCGTAAATCTCCGCCGCAATCTGGAGCACCTGCGCTCCGGCAAAGAGGCGGTCACCTGGATTAACGAGGAATCGCACCGTCTGCTGAACCTGATGGATACCCGGATTGGGGTCATCCTGCCCGACGGCGGCGCCATTGTCGATGACGTTTATGGCAACTATACGGAATTGGGCTGGAAGCCCCTGGTCCAGGAATTCTTTTTGAAATACCTGACCAAAAGGGGTCACATTCCCCGGGCGAAGTAGAAGAAAAAGGCCTGAAAACCCGGAGAATGCGCCATTCCTCCCCTTACCCGGCCCTCACCCTCCTTTGAGGAGGGTGAGGCGGGTGGCTTGGGCAAACCTTATCCATTGATTGAATCCGCCAAAGATGGTCATGTTGGGAGCTACGTCCATGGCAGAGAAAATTATCGAAAGCAAAAACCGCTGCATATGGATGGATGCCGGGGTGGTTCAATTCAAGCTCTGCGATAGTGATTTCGATTGCCTATCCTGCGAATTCGACCGGGCCATGACCGAATCCGCGGCCCAACAACTGGCGCGGCGGCAACTGGCGGATAAATCCGCGCCCCGGGAAGTAAAGGCGGTTCCGTGGGAAACCAAGATGCGCCAACGTTTCGGGGAACGCCGGGATTGCCCCTTGATGAAGTCAAATCTTTGCCATCATTGTTCGTTCGATGAACTTCTTGAGGAGCAATTCGATTCTTTCCTGGCTCCGGAAAACCCCCGGGTCCATGAAATCTTCGGCATTCGGGTGACCACCTCCAACTTCCTGCACCGCGGCCATACCTGGGTGGCTCTGGAAGACGGAAACCGGGTGCGCCTCGGGTTGGACGACTTCTCTCAGAAAGTTCTGGGGCCCGCCACCAAAATCAATTTGCCGAAAGTTGGACAACAAATTATCGCCAACGAACCCTTCATGGCCCTGGGCCGGAACAGGAACAAGGCTGAGGTTCTGGCGCCCCTGGACGGGATCATTGAGGCGGTCAATCCCAAGGCCGGGAAGAGGCCCCAAATTGCCCATGACGATCCCTACGTCGAGGGCTGGCTGGTGATAATCGCCCCCGGAAACCTTAAGGGAAATTTGCAGGAGATGCTATTCGGCCAGTGCAACATCGCCTGGACAGAGAGCGAAATCATCAAGCTGCTGGGAATGCTGCAAACCGCGCCCGGACTTACTCTGCCTTCCGGCGGAGCCCTCATGGACGACGTTTATGGGAACTACCCGCAGTTGGGGTGGAAGCGTTTGGTGCATGAATTTCTGCATACCGCTTGAGGGGTGGAAGCAGGCCCTGGTTCCGGAAGTAATCGTTCAAAAAGATCCGGCAGTAGCGGCAGAAGGCTGGATTTTTCCGGTCCAGTTCTTCCAGGCTCGATGAAAATTCCATTAAACAGCCATCTTCGCGGCAATGCCCCAGACCGAAAGTGTGTCCCAATTCGTGCAGGCTCAGCTTTACCAGGCGTCCCAATAAGACTCGCTTAGACGCCGGGGGCCCACCGTCGTCACCCCGGGGGCGGAACAACGAGATGATGGCGGCCTTGCCGTTTAACTGGGCCTCACCGAAGACGAAAGTCAGGATGGGGATAAAAAGGTCTTTGGCAGTCACCCCCAAGATCCGAAAAGCCTCGGTTTCTCCATCATCTATTAGAAATTCCAGCAGTTGGGCGGCATGATATTGCCGGCGGGTTATGTGATAAGACTGCCGCGGCAAAGGCTTGGGATCCAGCACCCGCACCGGCAGCAACAGGAGTCTATCGAGGGTGGCGCACAGTTTCCGGAGGATGGCCGGATCGACGGGGCCTAAAGCCACCAAGCCTAAAAACGGATGCTTTGCCATTTAATCCCTAAGCCGGCATAGGAAAGTAGAAAAATCGATGTCGCTTAGGGCGCCAGGCCGTATTTCTTGACCTTTGCATAAAGAGTGGAGCGGTTGATGCGCAGGATTCTGGCAGTGGTGGAAAGATTACCGGCTTCGATGGCCAGGACCCGGGCAATGTGCTGGCGCTCCATCTCATCCAGGGACAACTTCTCCATTTCTGCCGCGCCTCCCAAGGGAATGACAAAAGGCAAATCGTTAAGTTGGATTTGCCGGTTTTTGCCCACCACCACGGCGCGTTCGATGGCATTTTCCAATTCCCGGACATTTCCGGGCCAGGGGTAACGCCGTAAGGCCTCCATCGCCTCCGGTTGAATGGAATCGATCTTCTTATTCGTCTCGGTGGCATAGCACCGCAAAAAATGCTGGGCCAGCAGCGGGATGTCTTCCGGCCGTTCCCTCAGCGGGGGCACCTGGAGATGAACGACGTTCAGGCGGTAATACAGATCGGCCCTGAAGGTCTTCTTATGGATTGCTTCCTGAAGGTCCTGGTTGGTGGCGGCGATGACCCGGAAATCGCTGCGCAGGGTCGCGGTGCCGCCCACCCGGGAAAATTCCCGGGTCTCCAGCACCCGCAGCAGGTCAATCTGCATTTTCATTGAAATATCGCCCACTTCGTCAAGGAAGAGGGTCCCGGCATTGACCATTTCCAGGCGGCCTTTTTTAGTATTTTTGGCATCGGTGAAGGCGCCTTTCTCGTGGCCGAAAAGCTCGCTCTCAAGAAGTTGCTCGGTGAAGGCCCCGCAGTTGATGGCAATGAAAGGGGCGTAACACCGCGGGCTTTGGGCATGGATGGCGCGGGCCACCAATTCTTTGCCGGTGCCGGTTTCGCCGGTAATCAGGACGGTAGCGTCAGTCTGCGCCACATCAACAATGGTTTCAAACAATTGGACCATGGCCGGGGCCTGGCTCACCAGATTCTCAAACCGAGTGAAGGTGGCGACCCGCTCCCTCAGAATCAGGTTTTCCATGGTCAGGGCCTGCATTCGCACCAGTTTCTCGATGGTGAGGTTTAATTCCTCGAGGTCAAAGGGCTTGAGCAAATAATCATAGGCCCCCAGTTTCATGGCCTCCACCGCGTCCCGAATATCGCCGTGGGCGGTCATCATGACGATGATGGCATCCGCATCGGTTTCCTTTAACTTTTTGAGCAAGGTCAGGCCGTCTATTTCCGGCATCTTGACATCGACGAAGATGATGTCGAAACGGTTCTCCGCGTTCTTGGCCAAGGCCTCGGGACCGCCGGCCGCAGTCTCCACCTGATAGCCGCCCCGTTTCAGCCAACCCCTCAAAGATTCGCGGATACTCAATTCGTCATCAACTATCAGGATGCGGACCTTTTTATGCGGCACCATGTTCTTCTCCAGCTTTCAAAGCGGGCAGACGGATGGTAAAGGTGGTCCCTTTCTCCAGGACACTGTCGACTTTGATAATGCCCTTATGGTCCCGGATAATGCCGTAGACCACCGAAAGCCCTAATCCCGCTCCGGAGCAGGTCTTTTTAGTGGTAAAAAAAGGTTCGAAGATTTGGGAAAGGCTTTCCCTGGGAATACCCTTCCCCGTATCGGAGATTTTTATCAATACGTCCCTGCGGATATTCTTTGTTTCCAGGGTTAGGGTGCCCCCTTGAGACATGGCTTCTTGGGCGTTCAGAACCAGATTTACCAGGATCTGTTTGATCTGCCCTCTATCCGCTAAAACCTGATGCAGATCCGCATCCAGGTGGCGTTTAACAGTAATGTTTTGCAGCCGCATTTGGTGGCCGATGAGAGAGATGGTCTCTTCGATTTCGGCATTGAGGTTCACAGGCTGGAAATTCGGCTTGGATTTGCGGGAAAAAGCCAGCAGGTTGGACAGCGTTTTGCTGACCCTGGCGGTTTCATCATAGACCATGGATAGATAATTGCGTATATCCCCCAATTCGTCCTGGCCGGGGTCCCCGTCATCCAGCATAGTCTGCATCAATTTGACGAAATTGAGTATCCCGGTCAAAGGGTTGTTGATTTCATGCACCACACTGGCCGATAATTTACCCAGGGAGGTCATCTTATCGTCGTGCAGCATTTGCGTGCGGGCCATAATTTCCTGGGTAACATCCCGGGCCAGATCAACCACCTGGTGGATGCGCCCATTCTCATCGTAAATGGGGTGGCAGACTACCTGATAGAACCGCTCCCGTCCCTGCTTGTCGAAGTGCACGTGGGTGACCGAGGAGGCCTTGCCGGTAGCCACCGCATCCTTTAAGGGACAGGGATGCTCCGGGTCGGCGCAGGGGTGCTTCAGGTGGTGCGTCACTTCATAACAAAATTTCCCCACCACTTCTTCGCGCTTCCGCCCCACCATCTGCAGCAAGGCCCGATTTACCTCGATGATCCGATAGTCCAGGCCTATGACCATCATGTGATCCTGGATGCCGTTGACAATGGTTTCGAGAAAGGCCTTGTCTTTCCGGACCCG
This sequence comes from Deltaproteobacteria bacterium, assembly GCA_003599195.1. Lineage (GTDB taxonomy): Bacteria > Desulfobacterota > Desulfobaccia > Desulfobaccales > 0-14-0-80-60-11 > SURF-52. The sequence continues at coordinate 45,467 of QZIZ01000077.1, forward strand.
TTCTTCCGATTCTGCCAGGGCCTCCTCCAACTGCTTGCGGGCGGTGACATCCCTGATGACCTCGATCACCCTTTTTCTGGTCCCCTCAGGAGGACATAAGGGAGCCATGGTGATTTCGTCAAAGCGCTCGGTGCCGTCAGCATTGTCAAAGCGCTGTGTTACTTTGACGATTTGGTAATTCTCCATAACTTCCGGCAAGGGACAGGTCATGCCCAGGCGATCGCAGGGCTCCTTAAAACCATGAAAAACCTCGTAGCAGGGCCTGCCCACCACCTCCTCGAACTTCTTTTGGAAACGTTCCAGAGAGGGAAGGTTGGCTTCCTCCACTATGTAATCGGGTTTCAGCACCAACACGGGATCAGGGAGATGGTTAAAGATTCTTTGAAACCGGTTGCGTTGGCCGGCCAATTTGATCTCGCTCTCGATCTTGCTGCGCACCCAGTCTTCTTCATAACGCAGCAGGTCCCAGAAGAGACGGGCCTTGATGTGGTCGATAACTTGGGTATAAGGATCCTTTCGCTGGATAATCTGCTCCCGCACTTGAGAATTGCCGGTGAGTTCCAGGATCAGATCCGGTTTTTCCGCCAGAAGATGGGTATAATCCCGAAAAGTAGGAATATTCAGACTTTGAGCCAGGATCATTCCCAGGGCTTCAAGATCGGGGTCGGCCACTCCGAGGATTTCGATGCGCCTTTTGTGGCGGGGGTCTTCGGTAATGAGCTGCAGTACTTCGTGTGCGGCCTTGCCGCCCCCCACGATGCCGAGGCGCAAGGGGGCGAATTCCTGGGAAGAGAGCTCCATGGAGATGAGGTCCCAGAATTTTTCCCAGGAATAGGGACGGTCAACACTCAAGACGATGAGGTTTTCCGGGCGCTGCTCATTCAAGCGGCGCGACACCTCCGGACTGCCGGTAGCGTTGACGATGATATTCACTTCCGGAAGCTGCAGCAGATCGGTGAAATTGACGGTGACGAAAAGATTGTGGCGGTAGGCGTATAAAATGCCGGGAGCTTCCGGATTGAGGTCCGCCACTCCTACCACCCGAATGGATTCATCTTCCTTGCGGGGCGGCACCAGAGCCGCCAGGATGGACATCCCCTGCCGCCCCGCGCCCACAATGGCCAGATTATATTTGGGTTTAAAAGGACTCATGAGAAAACTCCGGAAAAGGAGCAGGACCGCTCAGTTACCTGAGCAGCAATTGGCCGTTGCCGAATAAAAAGCCGTTGGCGCTGCCAGCCTTGGTCATAATACTTTTGAGAAATATTATTTTCCTGACACTTATAAAATATTTTGTCTAAAAAAATTCTAATCCGTTTTCATTTTGCAATATATTTCACAATAATCGCAAATATAAAATATCATATTTCCATAGCCTCTAGCAAAATTCATTTTCAAATAGTTCTGGGGAGCGATGCGGGGAATGAATATAAAAAGGGTTAGGCCATATAGCCTAACCCCTTGATTTTCATTGGCGTCCCCAACCGGATTTGAACCGGTGTTGCCGGCGTGAAAGGCCGGTGTCCTGGACCAGGCTAGACGATGGGGACGTCTCTCTTTTGTTGGTGGGCCGTGTTGGATTCGAACCAACGACTCTCTGCTTAAAAGGCAGATACTCTACCGACTGAGTTAACGGCCCAAACCCTGTATTTTTAACCTCTCCCAAAAACGTTGTCAAGAAATCCGCTACGGTTTTTTCGCAACAATTGTTCCGGAGCCAGCGGCTCAACCAAAACCTGAAACGCCATAGGCGGTTGTCTCTCCCGCGGCCATCCTCTTAAAGCATGAAAAATCGGGGGCGGGTGTCTCGCCTGCCATCATCCTAAATAATCCGCACCCGCCGGAGAGGCTGTGCCACCGTCCTTAAACCTGCGCCCCTCCGGGGACTAAGTATGAGACAACATAAATGGTGCGTGGAACGCACCCTACAGATCTCGCCTCTTACTTTGTCCCCTGGTGTTTTACGGGAGGCCCCATCTTTTCGGAACACCTCCTCATGGGCCTTTAGCCCACCCGCAAAGAATGAAAAGTGCGTAGGCTGGGCGTCTCGCCCGGTCTGGAATCCGTACAGGCTTGAAAGCCTGTACTACCGCTTAGAACTTTTCGGAGCAGCTCCTTTATGAGGATGCGGCTCAGCAGCAAATAAAATTATGTACAATTCCTGATGGGCAATCCATTAACTTGGAACTTGGAACCTGGAACTTGGAACCTTTCCCAAGGCCGTCAGGGTTGCGGCCAACAGGGCGGTATGCAGAGCCTGGCTGGTGGCCCGGGCGTCCACCTTTTGGATTTGCGGTCCCTCCAGGATGTCAAAAATTGCCGCCACCCGCTCCAGGTAAGGGGCCAGTTCGCTTAGCTGGCGCGGCCTTTGTAACCGGGCCAGGGCCTGGGAAACGGGCAGGATGAGGAGAAACACCAGGTCCGGCCGGGGGGCGAAGGTTTCGTTGGCCGCCAGAATCTCCCCGGGGTCCAGCCCCAGGGCGCCCTGGTAGGCCATGGTGGAATAATAGTAGCGGTCGGTGATGACGATTCGCCCTGCCGCCAGGCCGGGCTTGATGACCCGCTCCACGTGTTCCCGGCGGTCGGCCAGGAAGAGGTCCAGTTCTTCCCCGGGGCTCAAGTTCCGGCTGGGGCCTTGCAGGTAGCGGCGCAATTTTTGCCCCAACTCTCCGTCGCTGGGCTCCCGGGTAAGCACCACCTCCCGGCCCTGTTGGAGCAGGGATACGGCCAGGAGGCGGGCCTGAGTGCTCTTCCCGGAGCCGTCAATCCCCTCCAGGGCCAGGAAAAAGCCGCGGCCCATGATTATTCGTGCCAGGCTTCCGGGAAGGCCGCGTTGTTATAGAGGTATTCCACCTTCTCCTTGTGCCCCAACTCCACGCGGGCCATTTTCTCTAAAAAATCCCGAATCTCCCCCGGAGGCTGCAACGCGGCCAGGCCCTGGTAAAATTTGTAAGAGCCTTCCTCCCGCTTCATGGCTATAACCAGGGCCTCCTTGGGGGCCAGGTCCCCGGTGAACTCCGGGGCCTTGAGATGTTCCGCCAGATGGACGTTTTTGGGGTGGCTCACCAATTTGCAGCCATCGGCGGTAAAGCAGGATTGCAGAAAGGCCTTATGGCCCAGCTCCTCCTTGGCCAGGTATTGGAAAGTCTCTTTGGTCTCCGCATGGCTCACCAGTTCGGCCATGCGCTGATAAAAATCATGGGACAACTCTTCCTGGGCAATGGCATTGTCGATGATGGTCTGAAGTTCGGTGTCCATAAAGGGTTCCTTCCGGGCGCTCCGCCCTCTGGCGGTTGAAAAGCAGAGGGGATAATGGGGGCCCCCTTTGCCGGGAGCCCCCGAAGGATTCAGGTGGCCTTGATCTCGATGGCCTTGGGTTTGGCTTCTTCTTTCTTGGGACAGGAGATGGTCAGGACTCCCTGCTTATAGCTGGCCTCGATCTGGTCCGCATCCACCGCCGCGGGCAGCTTCAGGGAACGGGAAAACGAGCCGTAGGTCCGCTCCACCAGGTGGTAGTTCTCCTTTTTCTCTTCCCGGGCCGATTTCTTTTCCCCTTTGATGGTGAGGACGTCAGCGGCGAGAGAGATATCGATATCCTTGGCTTCCATCCCCGGGACCTCAGCCTTGATTACCACCAGGTCCGCGGTTTCCGAGACATCCACCGCGGGGGCCCATTCCATTTCCATGGGTCGCAGGGCCTTGCGGCCGGGGCCGAAGAAGTCATCCCAAAGGCGGTCCATCTCCCGGCGCAGGCGCGAGACTTCCCGAAAAGGTTTCCATTCCACAATATCCGGCATAAAACACCTCCGAAAACTTGCGCTGATGGTGATCGAATCTTATTAAAATTAATAGTGATAAGGCTTATGGCTGTCAACTCGGTCCCGGAAAAATTGCCGGATAATAATCTTGAATTTGGGGCGGAAGGATGGTAGAAAGGGTGAAGTCGTTAAGGATACATCATGACTCGCTTGATAGCTGCCCATACCGCCAACCGCCTCCTTACCCGGTAAGGAGGTTTTTTTTTGCCGCCAAGGAAGGATTAGTTTATGGAATTCCGGCGTAAAGACCTGCTGGGCGTCGCCGACCTGGAACCGGAAGAGATTCAGCTCATCCTGGACACCGCCGCGTCTTTTAAAGAGATCTCCACCCGGCCCATCAAGAAGGTCCCTACGCTTCGGGGCAAAACGGTGGTAACCATGTTCTACGAGCCCAGCACCCGCACCCGCATGTCCTTTGAGATTGCGGCCAAGCGCCTCAGCGCCGACACCCTGAACCTGACGGTGTCCGCGTCGTCCGCGGTCAAGGGCGAGACCCTGGCGGACACCGCCCACAACCTGGAGGCCATGGCCCCGGATGTCCTGGTAATTCGGCACTATGCCAGCGGCGCGCCCCATTACCTGGCCCAGCGCCTGAAGTGCGGGGTGGTTAACGCCGGAGACGGCCTCCACGAACACCCCACCCAGGCCCTGCTGGATCTCCTCACGGTGAGAGAGGCCAAGGGCACGCTGTCCGGCCTGAAGGTGGCCATTGTCGGGGATATCGCCCACTCCCGGGTGGCCCGCTCCGATATTCATGCCTTCACCAAGATGGGCTCCAAAGTGACGGTGGCCGGACCCGCCACCATGCTGCCCCCTTACCTGGAAACCCTGGGGGCCCGGGTCACCACTTCCCTGGTGGAGGCGGTGCGCGACGCGGACGTAATCATGATGCTCCGGCTGCAACTGGAGCGCATGGGCCAGATGTTTATGTCCACCTTAAGGGAATACAGCCAATATTTCGGCCTGGCCCCCCGGCACTTAAAACTGGCTAAAGATGACGTGATCATCATGCACCCCGGACCCCTCAACCGGGGCGTGGAGATTTCTCCGGAAGTGGCCGACGGTCCCCATTCCCTGATCCTGGAGCAGGTGGCCAACGGGGTGGCGGTGCGCATGGCCGTGCTCTATTTTCTGATCGGAGGTGAAAAAGGGTGAGCCTGTTAATCAAAGGCGCTCTGGTGGTGGACCCCTCCCGGCATCTGGAGGAACCCCTGGACCTGCTGGTGGAGAAGGGAAAGATCGCGGCCCTGGAGTCCCCCGGGAGCATCCCGGAAGCAGGGCGGCGGGTAATCGCCGCCACCGGGTTGGTGGCGACCCCGGGCCTGATAGATATGCACGTCCACCTCCGGGAACCGGGGGAGGAATATAAAGAGACCATCTGTACCGGAAGTAGGGCCGCGGTGCAAGGCGGCTTCACCGCCGTAGCCTGTATGCCCAACACCAAGCCGGTGAATGACACTGCGGCCGTGACCCGCCTCATCCTGGACCAGGCCAAGGCCGCGGGCAACGCCCGGGTTTACCCGGTGGGGGCCATATCCATTGGCTCCAAGGGGGAGGCTCTCAGCGAATACGGCGACCTCAAGGCCGCGGGGGTAGTGGCCCTCTCCGACGACGGCCGCCCGGTGAGCAATTCCATGCTCATGCGCCGGGCCCTGGAATACGCCAAGACCTTCGATCTGCCCATTATTTCCCACTGCGAAGACCTGCAATTGAGCGCCGACGGCGTCATGCACGAAGGCCAGGTCTCCTTGCAACTGGGACTGAAAGGCGTCCCCGGAGCCGCGGAAGAGGTCATGGTCTACCGGGACCTGACCCTGGCCGCGCTTACCGGCGCCCGGCTCCACATCGCCCACGTCAGCACCGCCGGCAGCGTGGCCATTATCCGGTTGGCCAAGGCCATGGGCCTGCAGGTAACCGCCGAGACTGCGCCTCATTATTTCAGCCTCACGGACGCCGCGGTGCTGGGCTATGACACCCGCGCCAAGGTCAACCCGCCCCTGCGCACGGAGATGGACGTCAAGTCCATCAAGGAAGCCCTCCGGGACGGCACCCTGGACGCGGTGGCCTGCGATCACGCGCCCCACAGCTCGCTGGAAAAAGACCTGGAGTTCTCCGCCGCGGCCTTCGGCCTCATCGGCCTGGAAACGAGCCTGGGGCTCACCCTCAAACTGGTGCATGACGGCACCCTTAACCTGATACAGGCCATCGAACGCCTCAGCACCGGTCCGGCCCGGATTCTGGGCGTGGCCGGAGGGACCCTGGCAAAGGGGACCCCGGCGGACATCACCCTGATCGACCTCAACCGGGAATGGACCGTGGACGCAGGCGCTTTCGCCTCCAAATCCCGCAACTGCCCCTTCCACGGCTGGAACTTGAAAGGCAAGGCGGTGATGGCCATCGTCGGGGGCAGGGTGGTGTGGGAGGAGGAAAGCAGGGGTTAGGGTTTAGGGGTTGTAATCAGTAATCAGTGATCAGTAATCAGCGACGTTGATCGCTGATCGATTTTCAATAGTATTGTAACATAGTTATGCCTTTACGAAAGTCCCTCTTCTGTCATTCTGAACGGAGCAAAGCGGAGTAAAGAATCTAGTATTTAACAGTGCCTTCGAGAGCTTCGGTAACTCCATTTCCGTTTATTGATTTTTTTGCAGGAGACGCAGGCAGTTGTAACTACAGTTTTTC
>QZIZ01000007.1 GCA_003599195.1 Deltaproteobacteria bacterium
GTAGCGCAGCGGAGTGAAGAATCTCGTTTTTCCCGCGCCCCTGAGATTCTTCGCTGCGCTCAGAATGACAATTTTACTTGTTTGATCGCGACTTAGTATTAAAGCTTCTTTTAGCTGACCGCTGCAAGCTGATAGCTGACAGCTTTACTGGCCACTGGCCCCTGACTCCTGATCCCAGCCCCCTGGCCCCTGGCCCCTGCCCTTCGCCGGCACCTCAAACCTCAGCCTGGTGCCCTCCCCTTTTTTGCTATCTATCCGCAGGGTTCCTCCCAGGTTCCTGACCCGTTCATCCAGGGTGGCCAATCCCATCCCTTTGGCCCCGGGCTGCCGGCGCAGGATTTCTTCGGGATCAAACCCTATCCCGTTATCCCACAGTTCAAAAGTCAGGCCGGTTTTGTTTCGCTTGACGGTCAACGCCAGGCGGTCGGCTTCGGAATGCTTGCCGATATTGGTAAAGGACTCCTGGATGATGCGATAAAAATTGATCTGGTCCGGTGGAGGCAGAGCGTCGTCGATTTCTTCGATATTGCAGGCGCAGCTTTCGATATTGCCATGATTCCGGCAGAACTCGTCGCAGAGATTCTTGACGGCTGCGGCCAGACCCAGGTCTTCGAGAATGGCCGGACTCAGATCCCGGGAGAGTTGCCGGATATTCTCCACCATGGCCTGGAGGAAGTGGAGCAATTGATTACAATCGGCCACCAGGCCCTTTTGATCTTTTCTGGGCTTCAATCTCCCTAGTTTTTCCTTGATGCCGCTGATCCGCAGCTTCATGCCCAGGAGAGTCTGCCCCATGTCATCGTGCAGCTCCTGGGAGATGCGCCGGCGCTCATCCTCCTGAACCTTAAGGAGACGGGTATAAAGATGGCGCAGATTCTGCCGGGATTCCTTCAAGGCTTCTTCCGCGCGTTTACGCGCAGTGATGTCTATGCCCATCTCCAGGACGGCGGAACTGCCGTCGACGTCCGCAAAGGGGTAATCATACAGTTGGTAGGTGTGGCCGTCGGCCGTGGTCCACTCGAACTCCTGGGGCGTCTGATCCTCGAAAGCCCGGAAAGTGGGACACTTCTCGCATAGGGTTTTACAGCCGTGCAGGAATTCGTAACAAGGCCTGCCCCCGGGGTCGCCGAAGCGCTCCCGGAAACAGCGGTTCACAAATGAGCAGGAATAATCCGAGGCATATAAGCAGACATAAGCCGGCAGGCCTTCCATCAGGGCAAAGAGCCGTTGGCGCTCGGCCTTGATGGCCTCTTCCGCGCGTATGCGTTCGCTGATATCGTGGCCCACCACGATAATGCCCGCAGGCTGCCCCTGGCTGTCCAGGAGGGGATTGGCGTTCCACAGGAACATCCGCTCCGTGCCGTCCCGCAATTTTAGGGAAAACTCCGAACCTCTGATGATCTTGCCGTCCAGCACTCTCTTTTCACCAGCCGCGGCCAATTCCCTGGCCCCCTCCGGCACCAGCAGCTCCACGACATCCTTCCCCACCACCTCGTCCCGGGTATAGCCGAAGGCAAGTTCCGCTTCCCGGTTGAATTCCCGGATGCAGCCGGCCGCGTCAATGAACATGATCAGGCTGCCCGCGGTCTGAAAGAGGGTGCGGAACCGGACTTCGCTTTCCCGGAGTTTCTCCGCGGTGCGGCGATGCTCCTCCATCTCCCGGAGCAGTTGCCGGTTGACCTCGGTGAGTTCCGCAGTGCGCTCGATGACCCGCTGTTCCAATTCCTCATGGGCTTTATGCAGTTCCGCCTCGGCTTGGCGCCGGGCGGTGATGTCCCGGGCGAGGCCCAGGCTGACGGGGCCTCCTTTATAATCAACCAGGTGGGCATTGACTTCCACGGGAATTCTACGGCCGTCTTTGGCTACATGCACCGTTTCAAAGAGGATATGTTTTTCGGCCAGGAGTTTTTCCAACCGTCCAGGAACCAGCGGCACTTCTTCGAGACTGTCGATGTCGGTTATGGACAGCTTCAACATCTCTTCTCTGGTATATCCCAGTCTTTTACAGGCCTCTTCATTCACTTCCATGAATCTATCCGGATTTTCTTGGGAAGCCGATATTACAAAGATTGCATCATTGATATTGTCAAATAGCTGCCGGTAGCGATTCTCACTTTCTTTGGCTTTGGCAACATTTCTTGAAATTATAAAACCATAGATAATAAAGCTTATAATGATTAACACACGGATATATATTTCATGACTGGGAACATCGGCTATTAATAAACTATAAAATGGCATGTGGTAAAAAATTAGGGTGTCCATAATCGCATCGATCACCCATACAGCGCCACCGGCTATAATAGAAAATAAAATTACTTTATATTCATCTTTAATCATGGCCAATTGTTTCTCGCGACGTCTTTCGACTCCCCGGTTGGTGTAGCGCTGAGGCCGGAGCGACGGGCCGCAGAAGGGATTATTATAGTTTTAAGTTAATTATCGAATAGAAAAAGACAAGGGCCGAAAGCCGTGGGATAACCACGAAATCTTGAGAATCTAGGATTTGTGGGAAAGACCTGAGCTACGGGTTGGGCTTTATGCTTGGCGATCGCCTCACTCACCCTCGGCATCGCCAGGAACTTTCATGTTGGTTTGCCTCAAATCTTCAAAAGCCGCTTCATCTTCGGCAACCGCTTCTTCTTCAGTCTGTTCCTCATAATGGGCCAGAACCCGACGTATTCTGGTCTCATCCCATCCCGGCGGATATGTGCTCCGATTTGGCATTTTTTCTTCAGCGGTATATCTGTGATTACTGATCACTGATCACTGATCACTACAGGCCACTGACCACTGGCCACTGGCCACTATCCTACTCCACCCAATAATTCGGCGCCTCCTTCATGATAATTACGTCGTGCACATGCGATTCCTTCAAGCCCGCGGGGGTGATGCGGACAAACTTGGCCTTCTGTTGCAGTTCCGGGATGGTGCGGCAGCCTACGTAGCCCATGCCGGAGCGCAGGCCCCCCATCAGTTGGTAAATGACATCCGGGAGCTTGCCCCTGGACGGCACCCGGCCAACGATGCCTTCGGGCACCAGCTTGCACTCCAGGTCAAAGTCCTCCTGGCAGTAGCGGTCCCGGGAGCCCGCCTTCATGGCTTCCAGCGACCCCATGCCCCGGTAGATCTTGTAGCTCCGCCCCTGGAAGATCACCGTCTCCCCGGGACTTTCATCCGTGCCTGCGAAGAGGCTGCCGATCATCACCACGTCCGCGCCCGCGGCCAGGGCCTTGGTGACGTCCCCGGAGTATTTGACGCCGCCGTCCGCGATCAGGGGAATGTCCGCCTTGCGGGTGGCTTTCGAGCAGTCCATGATGGCGGAGAGCTGGGGCACCCCCACTCCGGCGATCACCCGGGTGGTGCAGATGGAGCCGGGGCCCACCCCCAGCTTCACCGCGTCCACCCCGGCCTTGATCAGGTCTTCGGCCCCTTCTGCGGTGGCCACGTTCCCGGCGATCAGCTCTACCTGGGGAAATTCCCTCTTGGTGGCCTCCACCGCCTGAATCACCCGCTGGGAATGGCCGTGCGCGGTGTCGATGACGATGACGTCCACCCCGGCTTTGAGCAGCGCGTCCAACCGGGCCTCCCGGTCCGGACCCACCCCCACCGCGGCCCCCACCCGCAGGCGGCCGAACTCGTCCTTGCAGGATTGGGGGTACTTGCGGATCTTTTCAATATCCTTGATGGTGATCAGGCCTTTAAGATTATAGTCATCATCCACCACCAGCAGCTTTTCAATGCGGAACTTGTGGAGCAGGGCCTTGGAATCCTCCAGGGTGATGCCCACCGGCGCGGTGACCAGGCGCTCCTTGGTCATCACCTCCTTGACCTTCTGCTCCAGGTTGGTTTCAAAACGCAGGTCCCGGTTGGTGACGATGCCCACCAGGCGCTGGCCCTCCACCACCGGGATGCCGGAGATGCGGTAGCGCTCCATCAGGTCCAGGATTTTGGCGATGCTCTCCTCCGGGCCGATGGTCACCGGATCGATGATCATGCCGGACTCCGACTTCTTCACCTTTTCCACTTCCAGGACCTGGGCGGGAATGGTCAGGTTGCGGTGGATAATGCCGATGCCCCCCTGCCGGGCCAGGGAAATGGCGGTGTCCGCCTCGGTGACCGTATCCATGGCCGAACTCAGCAAAGGGATATTGAGGCGGATGCGGGGGGTGAGCCGGGTGGACAGGTCTACTTCGCTGGGCAGCACCGCAGAGGCCCCCGGCATTAGCAACAGATCATCAAACGTGTAGGCATAAGTAATCGGCTCTGGCATCGGGATTCTCCGCATTTTTCTTTTATAAAAGTTTATATATATCACGCAAAGACGAAAAGACGAAAAGCAAGGCGCAAAATATTAAGAGGATGAGGCCTCAGCGAAATCCTTTTCATAAGCGTTCAGTCCCCTTATTTATGCAAACATTCGGGGATGTCAGTCTGGACTTTGAACCTGGAACTTTGAACTAACCGAGTTCTTCCGCCATCTCCCCCAACACCCCCTCCAGCAGGCCGGCGTCGATGGTAATCAAGGAGTCTTGCCGAAAGATATCCAGGATGGACAAGATAATCAAGGCCCCGGCTACCATCACCCCGGCCTTGGCGGGTTCCATGCCCGGAAGCCGGGCCCGTTCTCCTTCCGGCAGGCGGCAGAGGAGAGCCGCCAATTCCGCCACCTGCGTCCGGCTCAGGACCAGGTTATTGACCCGGGAGGCGTCATACCGGCTCATTTCTAGGGCCAGGGCCGCCAGGGCGGTGACTGCGCCGGCAGTGCCCACCAATCGGGGGGCGCCGGTCAAGCGGGGTTGGAGGTTCCGCCGATAAAATCCCTCCAACATTTCCTTAATTTCCTGTTTCAAGGCGGCCACCGCCTCCGGCCGGGGCGGGTCCCCCAGGGACCGGGGCTGGCTCAGGGTCAGCACGCCCAGAGGCTGGCTGGCAAAATATGGTTCCTTCCCCTGGCGGATGAGGGCCCATTCCGAGCTGCCGCCGCCCACGTCGAAGACCGCCAGTTCCGGAGCCGCCAGATACTCCGGGGCCAGGGCGGAAAGCACCCCTTTTAAAGACAGCCGGGCCTCTTCCTCCGGAGACAAAACCATAACCGGCAGGCCCAACTCCCGGACCTGCTGCACAAAGACTTCACGGTTCCGGGCCTGGCGCACGGCCTGGGTGGCTACCACCCGGGAGGCCTCCACTCTTTCGGCCTCCATCAGGCGGACGAAATTTTCCAGGGCCTGGAGGGTCCGGGCCATGGCCTCCGGGGCCAGGGTATCGCTCCCGGCCAATCCCTCCCCCAGGCCGGTGACCTCCCGGTAATGCGCCGCCACCCGGAAGCGCCGCGGCCCGGTGAATTGGGCCACCGCCAGGCGTACCGTGAGGGAACCCAGGTCAACCGCTGCGAAGCGTCGCGCCATTGTGTCAGTAATCAGTAATCAGTGATCAGTGATCAGTATTTTTACTGATTACTGATCACTGATTACTAATCACTATCTTCCCGCCCTTCCTCCGATTGAACCTAGCAATTCAACAACTCATAAACCTCCGGCCAGGTGCGGTTTCCTTCGGCGCAGTCCAGGCCGTAGCCCACCAGAAAGCCTTTTTCCACCACAAAGCCGGTGTAGTCCAGAGGGACTTCCACCTGCCGGCGCTCCCGTTTGTCGATGAGGCAACAAATCTTGAGGGAGCGGGGCTGATGGGTGAGCAGGTGTTTTCTCAGGAAATCCAGGGTCAGGCCCAGGTCCACGATATCTTCGACGATGAGCACGTCCCGGTCTTTCAGGGTCTCTTCCACGTCCTTGGTGATATGGATCTCCCCGGAAGAGGTGGTGCCCGCGCCATAGCTCTTCAGGCGGACGAAATCCACCACCACCGGGAAGGGCAGAGCCCGCACCAGATCGGCCAGAAAGATGAATGCGCCCTTGAGGACGCCCACCATTACCAGGTCCCGGCCCGGGTAATCCCGGCTGATTTGAGCCGCTAATTCCTTGATCCTCTGGGCAATGTCTTCGCGAGAAATGAGACAGCGCTTTTGAGCCTCCATCACCCCTCCTTTGTCGGTAAAAAATATCAAAGAAGCAGTGGATGTCAACAAAAACAGGGGCCAGGGGTCAGGGGTCAGTAATAAGTGATCAATCATCAGTGATCGGTGATCAGTAAAAAACTGGGAGTATGGGAGGTTTATTAACTTTGGTTTTGAACTCGATGGACTGTGAACCTGGAACTCTTCGGAACTACCGGCAAGATTCCCACCTGTCTTGTTTTTACTGATTACTGATCACTGATTACTGACTACAACCAATCCTAACCACTAACTAGTACTAACGAACAACTGGCCACTGACCACTGACCACTGGCCACTGGCTACTACTTCTTGTCCGGGCGGAAGACGCCGTCCCAATCGTCGGGGGGCGGGTCTTCCTGGAATTGTCCGCAGAGGTCCTTAAACATCAAAGAGGGGCCGTCTTCCGGCAGGTGGTCCAGGACCGCGGCAAAGGCCCGGGCGGCCTCACCGAAGGCCCTTTCCCTGAAGAGCCGGAGGCCCTGGGCGAACTTCTCCCGGCCTGCGGCCTCCTCCGGGGTCAGATCACCTTTCAAGGCGAGAACTTCGAAAACGGTTACCGGGGCCTTCCGGCCCTTAACGGCCACCCAATCCAATTCCCGGAATTCCACCGCCTCCCGGCATTCGCGCACCGTGGCCTCGGAGGCCATGATGGGGGTGCCGTAAAATTTGTTCAGGCCTTCCAGGCGGGAGGCGAGATTGACGGAGTCGCCGATGGCCGTGTAATCGAAGCGTTTCTGGGAGCCCAGGTTGCCGACGATGGCGTCGCCGGTGTGCAGGCCCATGCGGAGGTTGAGGCGGGGCAGGCCCCGGGCCGCAAATTCCCGGTTCAAGCCCTCCAGGGCCGCGGCCTGGCGGAGCGCGGCCCGGCAGGCCGACACGGCCTGGCCCTCCTGGTCCAGGGGCGCGCCCCAGAAGGCCATGATGGCGTCGCCCTCGAATTTATCCACCGTGCCTTCCTCTTCCAGGATAATGTCGGTCATCCGGGAGAGATAGTCATTGAGGAGCCCCACCACGGCCTCCGGGTCCAGGCGCTCGGACAAGGTGGTAAAGCCCGCCAGGTCCGAGAAAAAGAGGGTGACCCGGCGGCGTTCCCCCCCCAGCTTCAGTTTTTCCGGGTGCTCCAGGAGGTGGCTGATGACCACCTCCGACATGTATTGGGCGAACATGCCCCGGATGGCCTGCTTTTGCCGCCCTTCAGTGGCATAGCTGTAAACTGCGGCCAGGGCGAAACCGAAATTGAGCGCCAGATCGGGCAGCAGAGGATCGGCGTACCAACTGCGGGTAAAGGCCAGAAAACACAGCCCCAGATGCAGGGCGTTAAACATCACCAGGGCCCCCAGGTTGGCCACCAGGCCGGATATCCCGGATACGAAGAGCACCGTCAGTACCATCAACGCCGTCAACAGCAGGGTCCAGGCCCACAGCAGCCAGGGGGGCACGGTCTGCAAAAAATCGCCCCGGAGCAGGTTGTCCAGAAGCGTGGCGTGGACTTCCACTCCCGGATAGACCGCGCTCACCGGGCTGGCCTTCAGGTCCAGCAGACCAGGGGCCGTAAGGCCCACAAAGACCCATTTGCCGGCCAGAGCCTCCGGCGGCACCAACGGGGGTTGCCCGTGCTGCAGGCGGTATTCCGATTGCATCAGGTTGGCCGCGGAAAAACGCTGGTGGCTGCGGGTGGGCCCCCGGTACTTGAGCAAAAACTGTCCCTGGGCGTCCAGGGGAATGCGCAGGCCCCCCTGCACCAAGGACCCGCTCTCAAACCGCCAGGGGGCGTCCGGCTGCGAGGACTGGAACGCGGCAAAGGCCAGCAGCGGCAGCCAACGCCCTTGAAACTGCACGACCAACGGCAGGCGGCGATAGATGCCGTCCAGATCCGGGCGGGATTCCACGTTTCCCAGGTTGCGGGCCGCGGCCACCAGGGGGGGAATGGGAGCCAACAGGGAGCGATACTTGGTGACATCCGGAGGCGGAGTCCCGGAGATGGCCAGAGCGGCTTTATTAAGAACTTCCGGCGTCTGAGGGGAGGAGGGTTTATCTTCCCGGGAGAGAAAGAAGGGAAAAATCACGCCACCCATGGCGGCCGCAGCCTCGGCGAAACGCCGGTCGTCGTCGGCCCCGTAGGATGAAGCCTCGGTGTACAGGATGTCGAAGACCACGGCCCGGGCCCGGCTGCGGCGGCAGAAATCGATCAGCGGCGCATAAAGCTGCCGGGGCCAGGGCCAGGTGACGCCCTGGGCTTTGAAAAAATCCAGGTCGGGCTGGTCCACGGTGACCACCACCACCTGGGGGTCGGCTCCGGGCAAAGGCGCATGCCTAAACAGCAGATCCAGGGTCTTCAGGCGGTAGGGGGTGAGGACTCCGGACCAATCGAGACCCATAACCAGCAGCAGTGCGGCCAGGGTGAGGACCGCGCCGGCCTTGACTTTGGTCCAGGTGGTGTAAGTCGCGAAGATAGCCACGGGAAGACGCCTTAGCCGAACATATCAGGAAATAAACGGGGGATAAAGGGGAAGTTTACCGCGCTTTTTGCAAATATTTTTTCCCACAATCAATTTTTCATACCATATTCGGTCAATATATATTATAAACCAATTTACTAAGAAATAATTTTGTGTGCGTTGACATAGCCTTAGTGGGTATTAACATTAAATGCATAATAATTTTCTAGAATCCGAAGTCTCTCAGGAACAGGCAACGCGTCGATCATCCGGGCCAGAAATCTTGGCTCCCTTTATACTTAAACAACATCGGGAGGGTGGCATGAAAGGCTACAGCATGTGGCGATGGTTGCTGACTGGCGTGGTGGTCGTGGGTCTGACGGCCTGCGGCGAGAGCCCCATAAACGTTGAGGCCCTGAAAAAAGAGCCGAAAAAGTACGTGGGTTCGGATACCTGTAAAATGTGCCACCTGGAGCACTACGACTCCTGGAAGATGACCCTGCACAGCCGGATGATGCAGGATGCCCAGAAGAACCAGGATGTTATTGTTGCTCCCATTGATGAAAAACATATCCGGGAAGACCTGGCTAAGAGCGGCAAGCTCAAGGTCCCGGCTGACAAAGTCTTTGTTCCCAAAATTAATGAAATTCTTTACACTATTGGCAGTCAATGGAAGCAGCGCTTCCTGGTAAAGAAGAACGACACCCTTTATATTGCACCCACCCAATACAATCTCGAAAGCCACCGCTGGACCCCTTACCATGACGCCGATTGGGACAAGAGGCCGTGGATTCTGGGTTGCGGGGGCTGCCATGCCACCGGTGTCAACTTAGAGAAAAACACCTTTATAGAACCGGGTGTGGGCTGCGAGGCCTGCCATGGCAAAGGCTCCTGGCACGCGGCTTTGCCCAAGACCGAGGTTTTCGAGAAACGGGCCACCATCATCAATCCGGCCAAACTCACCATGGGGGTAGCGGTGCAGATCTGCGGCTCCTGCCACAACCGGGGCAAGTCCACCAAAAATCCCAAGGCCTCTTGGGCGGTGGGCTACGAGCCGGGCAAGGCCCTGGAAGCCTACTTCAAATCGACTTCCTTTGCCGCCGGGGATTTGAAGCATATCTATGCCAATGAATTTTCCAAGGGCCATCATCAGCAATACATCGACTGGTCCCTGTCGATCCACGCCCAAGAAGGGGTGACCTGCACTTCCTGCCACTACGTGCACCAGATCGGCATCCCGCCCACCCGGTCCCAGACCGTGGGCGCGGGCTCCAAGCAATGCCTCACCTGCCACGTGCAGATTAACAACAACCAGGCCCACTCCATCCATTCCTTTGCCAACTGCGTGGGCTGCCATATGCCCAAGATCGCCACCAGCGCCGAATCCGGGGATATTCACAGCCACGTGTTCGTGACCTTGCTGCCCAAGGATACTCTGGCCAATCCGGTGATTCCCAACTCCTGCGAAACCTGCCATAAGCACAAGGGCCAGGATCTGAAGAAGCTGCAAGCCGCGTTCGATGCCCTGACCGTGCTGCCCAAGCCCGCAGGCATACCGATAAAAGCGGAATTGCCTCCGGAGGCGCCCAAACCCGCGGCTAAAAAAGTAGCGGCTCCCAAGCCGGCGGCTCCTGCCGCTGCTGCAGCTCCTCCTGCAGCCCCCGCGGCTCCTAAGGCGCCGGAAGCAGGGAAAAAATAAGGAGAACGGCTATGGACCTGCGGAGGCTGCTCCGAATGGCCGTTCTCCAGGCAGCCCTGGGGCTGCTGGGGGTCTTGGTTCTCTGGCCCCCGGCGGCCCCGGCCCAGGAGGAGGTGACCTCGCCCATCCGCCGCTATAAGGAGCGGGAAGCCAGCACCGGATATTACGAGGATTACGAGGTCAAACCCCGCCGCGCCCGCCCCTTCGTGGGCGCACCGGAAGTGCAGCGGCGGTACTCTCCGGTCACCCCTTACCGGCCCCGGGCAGCGATAGAACCCCAGGCCCGTTCCTACCTACAAGACTCCCATGCCGGCATCCAGTTCTACGAAACCCGGCATTGCGAAGAATGCCACGTGAAGGAGGCCAATCAAGCCCACACCATCCGGGGAAACCTGACCTGCCGGCAGTGCCACGGGGGAGAGCCGATTGCGGGCATAAATTATTATTACTCGCCCATGAACCCCATCCGGCGGCATGCTTACGTGTGCAGCAAATGCCATGAAGGGGCCTCCGTCTCCTTTGCCACCTATGAAGTGCATGAACGCGAAACGGGAGCTGCCAGCACCCGGAAGACCTTTCCTTCGCTCTATTACACCAATTGGTTCATGTACCTGCTGATCGTGGGCACGCTGGCCTTCTTCGGCCTGCATACCCTCATCTGGGTAGGCAAGGAATCTTACCATGCCATTCGCGAAAAAATGAAGCCGGAGCCGGAGTCCAAACCTGAGATTGAGCCTGAACCCGAGCCTGAGCCCGAACCCCAGGAAAAGGCCCCTCCCGAGAAACCGGAACCCAAGGAGCCGGAAAAATGAATGGACCAGTGCGAATAGTCCGGTTCAATGTCCTTGACCGCCTCTTTCATGTCTTCATCATGGTGACCTTCCTGATCCAGGCGGTCACCGGCATGGGACGCCTGCTGTTCTCCACCAACTGGGGCAAGACCGTGGTCAACCTTTTCGGCGGCTACGACGGCGCCACCACCGTCCATAAAACGGTGGGCATCCTGATGATCATCGGTTTTGTGATCCACATCATTTACGTCCTGGCCAAAGTGGAATGGAAGTCCTGGCGGAAAAGCCTGTTTGACGCGGATTCCCTGGTGCCCCGGCCTGCGGACGCGGTCCACTTCGGCCAAAAGGTGCGCTGGTTCTTCGGCTTGGGGCCGCCCCCGGCCTTCGACCGCTGGACCTATTGGGAGAAATTCGACTATTGGGCGGTTTTTTGGGGCCTGCCCCTGCTGGGAATCACCGGGCTGATGCTCATGTATCCTTTGGCCGTCAGCCGCATCGTGCCCGGCTGGGTCTTGAATATCCTGGTGCTTCTCCACCGGGCCGAGGCCTTGCTGGCCATGCTCTATATCTTCATCATCCACTTCACCATCGGCCACCTGCGCCGGGGCATGTTCCCCATGAATGAATGCATGTTCGCGGGCAGCGTGGAGCTGGAAAAGGAGCGGGAGGAAAAACCCCTGTGGATCGCCCGGCTCCGGGAGGAAGGAAAGTTGGAGGAGGCCGTAGTTCCGGGGCCGCCCCCCTGGTACCGGGTGGTGTATTTTGTCTTCGGCTATACGGCCTTGACCATCGGCCTGTATCTGCTCGTTACCATAATTGTCTACCGGAATTACATTAAATGGCACTGAGACGCGCCTGAGCCTGTCTCTGGAAAATCGCGGCCCAGGCCGCCCCAAAATATTGATAGAGTACTTGGAAGCGCATCCGCAAATGGAGCGGGTGCGCTTCTTGCTTTCGGGGATCTCCCACAAGAAACCAAGGTAAGGTAATAATAATTTTCACAAATAATCCTTAGAACAAATTTTACACAGGTAACTATATTAAAATAGTATATTATAAATCGGTAGGAATAAATAAGACCACTTATAAGCCCTGAAAGGGCTAGAAAAAAAGAGAGCAACAAACTGAAGGAGGATGTGCTGATATGCCTAAGGAAGTATTTATCCTTTCCCACGCAGTCTTCGGGACCATTGGGGCCTTGGCGGCGGTGTGGGTCTTTGTGGAAGCCCTTAACATCCATCAGGAAAACGTAACAAGGATTAAGTATATGAGCCTGGTGGTGGCATTGTCCGTCTGGCTGTCTTACCTTGTTGGCGGGTATTTTTACGTCAAGTTCTACGGCGTCACCGATAAGACCATCATTCTGGCCGGTCCCTGGCCCTGGGCCCACAAATTTGCCATGGAAGTAAAAGAGCATGTCTTTTTCATCCTGTTGGTGCTGGCCACCTATTTGCCCATCGCGGTCCGGGACCCTCATCTCTTGGGTGAAAAAGGCAACAAAAGCCTGGTCTTGACTGTTTCAGGATTGGTAATGCTATTGGTTATGGCCATGGACGGCTATGGCGCCCTGATCATTATGGGCGCCAAGCAAGGCCTGTTAGCGAGGTGATTTCATGCAAAACACACTTAGCAGATTCAATGCGGGATTCGGTTTGGCCACGGCCATTATCATTATCTTGACGTCCGTGCTGTTGGTAATCAAAGAAGTCAACAAAGGTTTGAAGGGGTGGTTCGCCGGCTTATCAGGGCATCACTGGACCACCCATGGGGTCTTGACCATCCTAGCCTTTGTCATTCTGGGCCTGCTGCTTTCCCAAATCCGGTTAGAGGAAAAATGGGACGCAAAAAAACTCGCGGTTGTTATCTTGACGGCCACCATCCTGGGAGGCCTGATCGTGACCATATTCTTCCTGGTCCACTGATATCAAGCTTTACTGGGGAAAAGCCTGCCGTTCTTGATCAATAAAAGCCGGTCCCCCAGCCTCTGGGCCTGGGCCGGGTCGTGGGTCACCATGATGATGGTGGCCCTTTTCTTTTCCTGCATCTCCAGGATGATCCTCTCGATGATTTCGGAGTTCTCCTGATCAATGGACGCGGTGGGCTCGTCCAGGAAGAGGACTTCTGGCTCCAGGACCATGGCCCGGGCCAGCCCCAGGCGCTTGCTCTGGCCGGTGGAAAGCTCCAAGGCCCGCTGCCGCTTTTTGTCCGCCAGGCCCACCACCTCCAGGATGGCCCCCACCCTCGCCTCGATCTCCCGGCGCTCAAAGCCCCGGATTTTCAAGCCGTAAGCCACGTTATTAAAGACCGAAGTGTTGAAGACCCCGACGTTGGGCAGCAGCAAAGTGATCCGGCGCTTTAATTCCAGATCAAGGGCCAGGGGCCGCCCGCCGGCGAGGTAGTTGACCCGCCCCTTATCCGGGGCCTCCAGCAGGGCGCAGACCCTTAGCAGGGTGGATTTGCCGGTGCCGTTGGGGCCCTTCAAGACATGGGTCAACCCGGGCTCGAAGACCCAGGAGCAATCTTGCAGGATAACCTGGCCGTTATAGGTCTTGGAGACCTGGCTCAATTCCAGGCTTAATCCCATAAGACGACCCCGGAGCCGGTGCGGCCCAGCCTCTGCAAGGCCCTGAAGACCAGGTTGATCAACAGCGACAGGCCTAACAGGATGACGCCCAGGGCAATGGCCAGGTCGAAGTTCCCTTTATCCGTTTCCAAGGCGATGGTGGTGGTCATCACCCGGGTATAACCGGCTATGTTGCCCCCCACCATGATCACCGCGCCCACCTCCGCGGTCACCCGGCCCAAACCGGCGATACCCCCGGTCATGATGCCGTACCGGGCCTCCCGGATCACGGTGAGGGCCTCTTGCAGGGGGTTGGCCCCCAGGACCTGGGCCGCCTGCCGGATGACGGGGTTGACGTTGACGATGGCGGTGTGGGATAGCGACGTGACGATGGGAAAGACCAGGATGAACTGGGCGATGATCATGGCCCCGGGGGTGTAGAGAAGTTCCATAAAGCCCAAAGGCCCGCTCCGGGAAAGGAGCAGATAGACAAAAAGGCCCACCACTACCGGGGGCAGCCCCATGCCGGTGTTGATCAGGCTGAGGATCAGCCCCCGGAGCGGCACCCTTTTCAAGGCCAGCAAGGCCCCCAGGGGCAGGCCCAAGAGAAAAGCCAGGATTAAGGCCGCGCCCGAGACCTTGATAGAGAGCCAGATGATTTTTAGCAGTTCGGGATCGAGCGCGATGATGAGTTTAAACGCGCTGATAAATCCCTGGAGAATGGTATCCATTTATTTGGCATTGGGAATAAAAAGCTGATTCCCGTGCTTATCCTTAAACGTGGCGATGGCCTGCTGGCCTTCCGGGGAGATGAGCCAGTCAATGAAGAGCATGGCTTCTTTAAATTTCGCCTGCTTATGTTTTCCGGGATTGACGGCCATCACCCCGTATTGATTGAATAAAATGGGATCACCTTCCAGGACCATCACCATTTCCAGCTTGTCCTTGTCCTTGGTGGCCAGCCAGGTGGACCGGTCAGTGAGGGTGTAGGCCCGCTTTTCGTTGGCGATGCGCTGGGTCTTTTCCTGGCCCTGGCCCGTTTGGAGATACCATTTCCGGCCCTGGGGGGCGATCTTAGCCAGTTTCCAAAGGGCCAGTTCTTTTACGTGGGTACCGGATTTGTCCCCCCGGGAGACAAAAGTATAACCTCGGTCGGCAATCTCGCGCAGGGCTACTTGGGCTGTTTTTACATTTATGATATTTGCTCGATCATCGGTCGATCCGATAATTACAAAATCGTTATACATGACATCGTGGCGGCGGACAAAAAAACCAGCCTCCACCGCCTGCAATTCCTGCTCCTTGGCGTGGACCATAACCACGTCCGCGTCGCCCCGTTTGCCGATCTCGATGGCGGCCCCGGTACCCACGGCCAAAATATCTACCTTGATACCGGTCTTTTTCTCAAACAGCGGCAGGATATAGTCGAAAAAGCCGGAATTCTGGGTGCTGCTGGTCCCGGCGCAGCGGATCCTGGTTTGGGCCCAGGCGGAACCAACGGCCAGGCCCAGGACTAAAGCCGCCAGCAGCCCGGCAAGGCTTCTTTTGCACAGCATTTCTTACCTCGGATGAGCACTCTGGCACAGCCCAATAGATTCTATACAAAATTATGAAGATACAATTACTGTGCCATAACAAGCCAAACCGAGTACGACTAAAGGTTCTTAAGGTGAGCAGTAAGCAGCAAAATATAACCGATCCCCAACCGGCTTGTTTTCTGCTCACTGCTCACCCCTCACTACTCACTGTTTTTTCGCATTGGGAATAAAAAGCTGATTCCCGTGCTTATCTTTGAATGCGCCGATGGCCTGCTGGCCTTCGGGGGAGACGAGCCAGTTAATGAAAATCATGGCCTCTTTATTCTTCGCCTGCTTATGCTTCTCCGGATTGACCGCCATCACCCCGTATTGATTGAATAAAACGGGGTCCCCTTCCAGGACCACCACCATCTCCAGCCTGTCCTTGTCCTTAGTGGCCAGCCAGGTGCCCCGGTCGGTGAGGGTGTAGCCCTTTTTCTCATTGGCGATGCGCTGGGTCTTTTCCATACCCTGGCCCACTTCCAGATACCACTTCTGGCCCTTGGGATCGACACCCGCGGCCTTCCAGAGGGCCAGCTCCTTGGAATGGGTGCCGGATTTGTCGCCCCGGGAGACAAAGGGCGATCCTTGGGCTGCGATCTTTTTCAAGGCCTCCGCCGCGGACTTCATGCCCTTAATCTTTAAGGGATCGTTGGTTGGGCCGATGATCACGAAATCATTATACATCAGGTCATGGCGGTTGACGAAGGCCCCTTCTTTCACGGCCTTCAATTCCTGTTCCTTGGCGTGGACCATGACCACGTCCGCGTCGCCCCTCTTGCCGATCTCAATGGCCGCGCCGGTGCCCACGGCCACCACGTCCACCTTGATGCCGGTCTTTTTCTCGAAGATGGGCAGTAGATAATCGAACATCCCGGAATTTTGGGTGCTGGTGGTGGACGCGCACTTGATCCTGGTTTCCGCAAAGACGTTTGCCGTAGTGGCCAATAGAGTGATCATAATCAAGGCGACCAAGCGTTTAGGATTCATCATCTTCCCCCTTTGTGTGAGCATTTGATTAATCATCGAACTTTTTGGCGTAAGCAGCATCATTGTATAGCCCTTCGCTGTAGCGGTCCTTGCCGTAGTCGCTGATGATTTGTTGTCCCTGGGGCGATGCCACAAAACCGATGAATTTGGCGGCCAGGGCCGCGCCCGGAGTGGCCCCGGCGGGCTGGCACAGCGCGTGATAGGTGTTCACCAGCAGCTTGTCACCCTTAAACAAAATCTTCAGATCCGGGACTTCTTTCTTGGCCGCCACCCAGGTGCTGCTGTCCACCATGAAATAACCCTTTTCCTTATTGGCCCTTTTTAAAGTGGCGGTCATGAAATCCTTGGTGACCACGTACCAATCGCCTGCGGGTTTAATACCGGCTTTCTTCCAAATATCCATTTCTTTCTTATGGGTGCCGGAATTGTCCCCCCGGGAAAAGAACTTGGCCTTGGCCCCGGCGATCCGGCGGTAGGCGTCCAGCACGTCTTTGGCCCCGGCGATTTTGGCTGGGTCACTCGCCGGGCCGACAATGAAGAATTCGTTGGAGCCGATCAAGGTGCGCTTCGCGGCCCAACCGTCCTTTACCGCCTGCTTTTCCGCGGCGGGCGCGTGCACCATGATCATGTCCACTTTTTTATCTTTCAGGAGTTGCAAAGACTTGCCCGACCCGGACTTATACCAGGCCATCTTCGCATCGTTCTGCTTGCCGAAGGTCTCGGCCAGGACCTTTAACAGCCCCAATTCTCCGGGGCTGCCGGTGGCCAGGGAAAACTGCTGCGTCCCGCTGCCGTAAACCGCGGCGGGTTGGTCCGCGGCCATGGCGAAGGAAACATGCGCAGCCAGGATGATAATAGCCAAATACCCCAATACCTTTCTGACAGTCATCTTGCTTCTCCCTTGTCTTAATTGGCCGTCAGGACTGCAGGGGCGAGTTCTCCCCGCTCCTGAGACGCTTAGGGGAGAGCACGGGCGGGGAAAACCCCGCCCCCACAATCCTGGTGGCCAACTACATGTTTGACGGTAACTTGATATTAATTTACGGTATTTTTTTATAAGAATAGCGTGCGATATTTTATTATAAGAATAACGTTCAAAATTCAAGGGTTTTTTGCGGCTGGAAAGCGGAACCGAAGGGGTGTGAAACTGCTATTTCCCGAAGGGGCATTTCTGGGGAAAGGTGCACACCTTGCAATCGATGCAGAAAGCGCCGTGGCCCATGCGGGCCAGATCTTCCCGGGTGACGGCCAGGCCGGCCAGGAGACGGGGCAGCAGCAAGTCGAAACTGGTGGTCTTATAATAAAGGGCGCAGGCCGGCACCCCCATGACCTGGACCGGGCCGATCTTAGCCAGCAAGGTCATGGCCCCCGGCAGAATGGGCGCGCCGTAAAGGAGGTCCTTCGCGCCCGCGTCCACCAATCCCTGGCGGGTCACGTCATCGGGGTCCACGGACAACCCCTAGTGGTCACAAGGAGATCCACCCCCAAATCCAGGAGTTCCTTTACCCCCGCACTGATGGCCCGGCGGTCGTCCGGCACGATCAGGGATTTTACGACCCGGCCCCCGAAATTCTCCACCTTGGCGGTGATGATGGGGACGAACTTATCCTCTATCAGCCCCATGAAGACCTCGGTGCCGGTGATCAGGGCGCCGACATTGGGGCGGCGCAGGTGCAAGACCTTAAATAAAGGGCCTTCGCTGAGGATGGACATGGCCTTATGAAAATCGGCTCGGGGCAGGAACAGGGGAATGGCCCTGGTGGCTCCGAGAGTCCGCCCCTCGGTCAGCACCGTAAAACCCTGGCGGCAGGTGCACATGACTCCGGGCACCAGATTAAACATATACAGCCGGGATTCCTCCACCACCAGCAACCCGTCCCGGGCCGCGCGGAAATTGACCTTGCCCTCCCTGGGGGGAGTATCAATGATAACCCCTTCCCCGGCCATGGCCATGGCGAAGGCCAACCTCCGTCTCCTCCTGTAAGAAAAGTTCCAGGTTCCAGGTTCCGAGTTCTAAGTTAAAGGAATGCCCTTTAAGGACTTTTCATAATTTTTGGGTGGATCAATGATTCATGAGGAACTGCCCCCCCCAAAATTGGCATATCTAATGGAAATTAAAACAATTGCCTCTGCGCTATTCTCAACTTAGAATAGCGCTGGCAAAAATAAATAGAACTGCCTCAAATCTCTTGATTTTTTAACCATTCCTGGAACTTATCCGCCATCTCCCAGAAATTAGCCACAGCCTTCTCGCCTGCCGGGGTCAGCCAGGCCCGGCCACCGTTTTTGCCTCCGAAAGTGCGGGCCACCAGGTCTTCCCCGGCCAGCCGGTTCATGTCCGCCACCAGGGACCAGGCATGACTGTATGCCATCTCCATGGACCGGGCCGCGGCGGCGATGGAGCCCAGCTCGCGGATCCGCTCCAGAAGCACCACCCGCCCCCAACTGAGGTAGGTCTCCCCGTCTCTTTCCAGCCAAAGGCGCCCCTTGATCTGCATCCCGGCAGCCTCAGAGCTGGCGGCCAGGGCGGTGCCCCGGCCATGGTCTTTTTTCTTGATGGCCATCGCTATTCTGGAAAAAAGATAGCAAAATCCTTCCGGCAACTCAACTTTTTTTCTTAAATATACGATACGAAAGATAGGGAATTTACGGTTGCCTTGAGGAGGGACGGGAGATTGGGTCCTTTGTTTCCCGGGGCTTGCGGTTTTCGAGAAACCGCTGTAAAAAAATGGCTCACCTTTAACCAAAATTTCTGATAAAATTATGTTTTCAAAATTTTATCCGAAATATTAAGATAAGTTCGGGAACTTGAAGCAAATAATTCTTGACTACAAAATTTGTTATTAACTAAACTATAGACACATTCTCATGGTCTAACTATTGAGAGCGCCGGCCTGGCATTAAGCAGGGGGAGAAGGGCGGGAGCTTTTGAGGACCGCGTTGCACGCCGCCCAGGAAGTGGTGTACCCGCCTATTTTTTCTCCCCTAATTAAGAACAAGGAATTGCTTTGCCCGATAACTTTGAATCGTCACAGACCTGCCAGCATCTGATCAGGGGACTGCAACGGTTCGCCTGGCCCATCATTGCCGTGGCTTTGGTGTTGGCCGGGCTTTCGGTTTACTACGCCCTCACGCATCTGGCCTTCCGCACCAACCGCAACGATTTGGTGGCCAGCGAGCAGAAGCTCATCGCCCGCAGCGAACGACTGGACAAGGCCTTCGGTTCCCATGACGGGTTGATGGTGGTCGCGGAAAACGGCCACCGCAGCAACTCCATCCGCTTTGCCGAGGCCCTGGCCACAGAGTTGCGCCGCTATCCCAAGGAATTCCCCGAATTTTTCTACCGGCTCGAACCGGACCGGTTCAAGCAATGGGCCTTACTCTACCTGGAGCCCAAGGAACTGGCGAACCTCAAGGCCAATCTCCTGGAGAACCGCCAGGTCCTGGAGGGGTTGGCAGCCAGCCCCAATCTCACCGGATATTTCCAGGTCGTCAACGGGGAAATCACCCGTTCCATGATCGGCCACCTCTTCACCGAGTTTCTGGAAGAGGGCAAGGCTGAGGAAAAGCTGCCGGACCTTTCTTTCCTGAACGCCACCTTGCGGCAGTTGCAGCAGCGCCTGGAAGGGGACCGGAACTATGTCTCCCCCCTTAAGAGCTTCTTCCCGGGGGAATTGGCCGATCTGTCCCAGGAAGGCTACCTGTTTACCGAAAACGACAAGTACCTGCTCTTCCTGATTACCCCGGAGGAAGACGGCTACGCCACTTCCAGCCGCACCCTGGCGCTGCTCAGGCAGATTGTGGATCAGGTCAAGGCCGGATTTCCCCATCTTCAGGCCGGGGTGACCGGACCCGCGGCCCTGGAAGCCGACGAAATGGCCGGGGCCATGAAAGACATCGCCCTGGCCACCTGGCTCTCCCTGATGGGCCAGATGCTGCTGCTCATCATCTTTTTGCGCAGCTTAAAAAGGCCGCTTTTAGAGTGCGTGGTCCTGGTCACCGGGCTGTGCCTGACCTTCGGGGTAGCCACCCTGGTGGTGGGCCATCTCAACCTCCTCTCCATGGTCTTCGCGCCCTTGATGCTGGGGCTCACCATCGATTACGGCATCCATTGGTTCTGCCGCCTGGAGGAGGAACAGAACAGCAAGAAACGCGTCTCCCTGGAAACCCTGGCCTATACCCTGAGACGGGCCGCGCCCGGGATTACTTACGCGGCCCTGGCTGCGGCCTTTTCCTTCCTGCCCCTGGTCTTCACGGGGTTTAAAGGGCTGGCGGAGATGGGGCAGATTCTCGCGTTGGGCATGCTGATCATGCTGGTGGTTACCCTGGTGGTGCTGCCGGCTTTGGTCATGGTCACGGAAAAGTGCCGCCCCGCAAGTGCGCCCCATGAGACCCACGCCCCCCGCCCCTTCCTGGCCCTGGCCTGGAAACGCCCGGGGGTGATTGCGGTTCTGGGCCTGGGGCTGATGGCTCTGGGGGCTTTTAGTTTTACCAAGGTAAATTTCGATCTCAACCCCTTGCACCTGCAGAATCAAAATACGGAATCGGTGGTCTGGGAACTGAAGCTGCTCAAAGATTCCCGGTATTCCACCGCGTATGGGGCCTTGACCGCCAATTCCCTGGCGGAGCTGGAGGCCAAATCCCGGAAGTTGAAGGAGTTGCCCACCGTCTCCCACGTGGAGTCGGCCCTGTCTTTCCTCCCCGGCGGGGTGGAGGCCAAACGGGCCATGCTCCAGGAACTGGGGCCGGTTTTTTCCGGGGTGGACTTTCCCGGGTCCCCTTCCACCGCCTCTGCTCCTGCGGAGTTGGCCGAGGTGTTGGGGCGCATCAATTTCAAGCTCACCCAGGCTCGCAGCGGTCTGGAAAACGCCGATGATTCGGCCGCCAAGACCCAGATCCTGGAGGCATGCGCCCTGCTGAACCGGGTCATTCTGCTCTTGAACCCCCAGTTGCATCCTGAGTCCGTGGCTGCGGTGGCCGATTTTGAGAAGCGCTTTTTCGGTGACCTCAAGAATATGTGGGACCTCCTCAAGGAGAACCTGCTGGCTGCGCCCCCCGGCCTGACGGATCTCCCCCCGGAGATCAAGAAACGCTTTGTCAGTTCCGACGGTGAGCTGCTGATCAGGGTCTTCCCCTCTCTGGACATCTGGGACCACGCACCCCTGGAGAAATTCGTCTATGACCTGAAGAAGGTGGACCCCGAGGCGGTGGGGGACCCCGTCCTGCTGCATCACTTCAACCTGGCCTTCCGCAACGCCTGTCTCTGGGCCGCAGGCATCGCCCTGGCCGCCATCGCGGTGATGCTGCTGTTGCTCTTCCGCAGCCTGAAACTGACCCTGCTGGCGCTTTTGCCTCTCTTTGTCGGCACCGGCTGGACCCTGAACATGATGTGGCTGCTGAATCTGCCTTTTAATCAGGCCAACGTGCTTTTTCTGCCTTTGATCTTGGGAGAAGCCATTGAATTTGGTATTATCATTCTGGTGCGCTGGCGGATGGAGGAATCCACCCGGGCCATCACCCTGCCGGCGTCCACCGCCAAAGGGGTGGCCCTGGCCGCGTTGACCACCACCCTGGGTTTCGGCAGCCTGATGATCTCCGGGCACCAGGGCGTCTTCAGCCTGGGCCTTTTGGCCACCGTGGGCAGCCTCAGCGTGCTGCTGGCCTCCTTGAGTGTCCTGCCGGCTTTTCTCAGGCTGTTGGAAAAGAGCTATAAGGAAACCATTCCTGCGTTTCCCCAGTTGGAAGTGTTGGGGCGCAGGCTAACTCAGCTCTTGGGATGGAAAACGGCGCGATGAAAAAGTTGCTCTCCCGTATCTGCCCGGCCCTGGCGATCCTTTGCCTTTTAGCCTCTGCCGCCTTTGCAGTAACCCCCACCGCTTACGTGAAAGGTATTTTGGATCAGGTCATTGCCATCCAAACCGACCCGGCCAAATCCGGCCCGGGGCATAGAAAAGCCCGGGGGCAGGCCATCCGCGAAATCATTAAGAATAATTTCGACTTCGACCTCATGGCCAAAAACTCCCTGGGGTCGGCGTACGGGGGCCTCAGCTCCGGCCAGCGCCAGGAATTCGTGACCACCTTCCGCTACCTCTTCCAGGATTCGTATACCCGCCTGGTCCTGGATTTCCTCAAAAAGGAAACCATCAAATACGACCAGGAGCGCCGGGAAGGCCAGGGAGCCCGGGTGAATACCAAACTGGTCCGCACCAACGAGACCATTCCCGTTGACTACCTGATGCGGCCCAAGGGCGAAGGCTGGCTGCTGTATGACGTAATCGTAGACGGGGTGAGCATCCTGGACAATTACCAGCGCCAGTTTACCCAGGTGATCCGGACCAATGGCTTTGATTTTCTCCTGAAAAAGATGAAGACCCAGAAGCAGGCTTTGCAGTAATACAGTTTTTAGTTTTTAGTTTCGGTGTCTTGGATAAGAGACTTCTGAGTTCTATTCCACCTTCCAGCCAACGCATCTATTCCCCGGAAAAAACAACCCCTCCGAACCTGGGCCATTGAAAATCAGGCCCCGATGATTATTTTACCCCTAAATAATTCGGCCAAATCGTTGACCGTGGCGGGCTCCGTCCGTCTCGGGCTGTCCCAGGTCGCAAAGGAGGGGAAAATGATCGTTTATGTCACTGACACCGGCTCGGATCGAACGGAGCTCGCAGAGATTCTGATCCAGGAAGGGGTGACCTACCAGGAGTGCCAGGCTACCTTTGAAAGGGAAGTGGGCATGTCTAGCACCGGCATCCTGGAAATCCAAGCCAATCTCCCGGAAATAAGGAAACCCGGGGTTACTGATGAGCGGTTCTGGAAACTCCCTTCCGGCCGCCTGATCGTCACCGATATGGAGAACAACCTGGACCGGATCGAGACCCCGCGGCCAGGAGCCTAGAGCGGCAATTTTATTAGGGGAGGGCCGGCAGCCCCCGGCCCTCCCTCAAAATCTCTTTTGCGGATCTCTGCTTAGGACTGGAACCGGGGTTTGCGTTTTTCCAGAAAAGCGCTCACCCCCTCCTCGACGTCCGGGCCGACGAAACACAGGGCAAAGTTCTCGGCCTCCAGGGCGCAGCCGGTCTTCAAGTCCGCGTCCGCCCCCCCATCGATCACCTTTTTTACCGACTCCAGGGCCAACCGGCTCTTGGCGGCCAGGTTCCGGGCTGCGTTCCGGCATTCCTCCAGAAAGGAGGCTTCCGGAAATACCCGGGCCACCAGGCCCAGGTTCCTGGCTTCCTCCGCATCGATGAGGCGTCCGGTGAGGCACAGCTCCTTGGCCAGGGTTTTTCCCGCCAGCCGGGCCAGGCGTTGGGGGCCGCCCCAGCAAGGATTGAACCCCAGGTTGACCTCCGGCGCGCCGAACTTGGTGTTGGCCGCGGCATAGATAAAATCGCAGGCCAGGGCGACTTCCAGGCCGCCGCCCAGGACAAAGCCGTGGACGCAGGCGATCACCGGGATGGGGAGGGCTTCCAGCCTGAAAAGCACCTCCTGGCCCGCGTGGGCCAACTGCCGGGCGCGCAAAGGGTCCAGCTCCAGAAACTGCTTGATGTCCGCGCCGGCGATAAAGGCCCGCCCTTGGCCGGTGAGGAGCAACACCCGGATGGCTTGGTCGGCCCGCACCGCATCCACGGCCCGGGAGAATTCTGCGAGCATCTCCGGGTTCAGGGCGTTCAACTTCTCCGGACGGTTAAAGCTCAAAGTGGCTGCCGGACCGTCAATGGTGAGGATCAGAGTGTTATAGGACATGTCCTCCTCCTCAATAAGTTCCGAGTTCCGGGTTCCAAGTCTAATGAGTTCAAAGTTCAAGGTTCAAAGTCAAGAGCATTGCTTGCGTAAAAAGTCCTTGGTTCCATGTCCCAAGTCTACCCTGCTTCAAGTTTAGACCTGCGCAGGCGTCTCGCCTGCGACCTACCGGGCGATGTCCACACAGGACCATAAGACGGAGTCGCCGGTTTTGTTGCGCACATAGGTTATAAAGCTGAAATAAGTCAGGGCCCTTTGCAGCCTTTCCGGGTCATCCGGCGCAATACCGGCAGGAAAATTAAAGGCGCCCATCATTTTTGCTCCTTTGTAGGCAGTTCGTGCCTCAATTATGGTTATCGCGGCTCCTTACCCCCATCCCCGGGTTTGGCTTATTTTTTTGTCTCAATATCTCCGTCACGGTTTTTTCCGGGGGACGCGCCAAACTCCTAATAAGCAGGATCACCAGGTCTTCCTCGCCGGTGTTCATAATGGCTTGACTCCCCAAATCTGCCCGCAATACTCCCGGATAGCCCGGTCCGAGGAGAATTTGCCCATGCGGGCCGCGTTGAGGATGGACATGCGGGTCCAGCGTTTCTCATCCTTGAAGATGTAACCCGCTTCCTCCTGCCGATCCACATAAGAGCGGTAGTCGGCCAGCAAGAGATATTCGTCGCGGCATAACAGGGAGTGCACCAGGGGCGTAAACAGGCTCCGGTCGCCGTGGGAGAAAAATCCCGAGCTGATCAGATCCAGGGCTTTCTTAAGTTCCGGCTGATCGTGGTAATAATGGTGCGGCGCATAGCCCCCGGCCTTTAAACTTCGCACTTCCTCAGCCGTGTGCCCGAACAGGAAAAAGTTTTCCGGACCCACTTCCTCCCGGATTTCCACGTTGGCGCCGTCCAACGTGCCGATGGTGAGGGCGCCGTTCATGGCGAACTTCATGTTGCCGGTGCCGGAGGCCTCCTTGCCTGCGGTGGAGATTTGCTCCGAGAGGTCGGCCGCAGGATAAACGAGCTGGCCGTTCTTCACGTTGAAATCCGGGAAAAACACCACCTGGAGGCGATCCTTGACGTCCGGGTCGTTATTCACCACCTCCGCCACGGAATTAATGAGCTTGATGATCAGCTTGGCCATGAAGTAGCCGGGCGCGGCCTTGCCCCCGAAGATAAAGGTGCGGGGAGTGATATCCTGCTCCGGGTGCTGCTTCAAGCGGTTAAACAGGGTGATAATATGCAGGACGTTCAAGTGTTGCCGCTTGTATTCGTGAATGCGCTTCACCTGGATGTCAAAGAGACTTTCCGGATTGACCGGAATTCCAGTGCGTTCGTGGATGAGAGAGGCTAAAGTTTTTTTGTTTTCCAGCTTCACCTGCCGCCAGTCCCGGTGGAATTCCGGGTCCTCGGCAAATTCCTCCAGGCGTCTTAGTTCTTCCAGTTGCGTGAGCCAGGTTTCCCCGATTTTGCTGCTAATGAGCCGGCTTAAACCGGGATTGCTCAGCGCCAGAAAACGTCTGGGGGTCACGCCGTTGGTGACATTGAGAAATTTCTCCGGCCACAGGTCATAGAAGTCCTGGAGCACCGTCTGCTTCAAGAGTTCCGTATGGAGGGCCGCCACGCCGTTGACAGCATGACTGCCCACACAGGCCAGATGGGCCATGCGCACGTATTTGTCTCCCCTCTCGTCGATCAGGGACAGCCGTCCGGCCCGGTCCTCTTCCCGGGGATATCTGCGGCGCACCTCATCCAAGAAACGGCGGTTGATTTCATAGATGATTTCCAGGTGCCGGGGCAGAACCTCGGCAAACAGGGGCAGCGGCCAGGTCTCCAGAGCTTCTGACAGGAGGGTGTGATTGGTGTAAGCGAAGGTGTTCCGGGTAATCTCCCAGGCCTGCTCCCAGGGAAAAATATGTTCGTCTACCAGCAACCGCATCATTTCAGGCACGGCGATGGCGGGATGGGTGTCGTTGAGCTGGACCGCGAAGGTTTCATAGAAGTTTTCCAGGCTTTTCTGGGTCAGGAGATGAATGCGCATCATATCCTGCAGGGAGCAGGATACGAAAAAGTGCTGCTGCGCCAGCCTCAGCCTTTTTCCCACCTCAGGCTCATCATTGGGATAGAGCACCTTGGAGACGGTCTCGGAGAGCACCTTTTCCTGGACTGCCCCGTAATAGTCCCCCACATTGAAGTCAGCAAGATCGAAGGACTCCACCGCTTCCGCCGCCCACAAACGCAGGAGATTGGTGACCCGGTTCCGGTAGCCGGGGACCGGATAGTCATAGGCCTCGCCTTTCACCACCCGCCCCGGAACCCAGCGCCGCCGTTGGTGGCCGCCGGCGTCGGCATAGGATTCGGTGAATCCTTTCCAGCCCACCCGGTAGACGATCTCCGGCCGGCAAATCTCCCAGGGATTCCCCAGTTCCAGCCATTTGTCCGTGATCTCTACCTGCCAACCGTCCCGGATTTCCTGGTCGAAGATGCCGAATTCGTAGCGGATGCCATAGCCGATGGCGGGAACTTCCAGGGTGGCCAGGGAGTCCAGGTAACACGCGGCCAGCCTGCCCAAGCCACCGTTTCCCAGCCCCGGCTCGCCTTCCTGTTCCAGGAGATCTTCCAGCTTAAGACCATGCTGAGCTGCGGCCTCTTTGACCTGATCCCAAATTCCCAGGTTGATGAGGTTGTTGCCCAACTGCGGGCCCAACAAAAATTCCGCGGAGAGATAACTCACCACCTTAACGTCGGTCGCGATGGTTTTCAGGGTTTGCAGCCAGTTATGCAGCAGCCGGTCCCGCACCGTATAGGCCAGGGCCATGTACCAGTCGTTTTTGGTGGCCAGCGCGGGGGGCCGGCCCTGGACATAGTAGAGGTTATCCAAAAGAGCCTGGGCCAAAACCTCCGGACTGGTGCCCGTGCGGAGGTTTTCTTGTTCGAGAGACCTTTGCTTCTTTTTCATGTTTATAGGGAATGACCGGTCATGTTAAACAGGCACTACCATCATGTAACTAAGCCTATTGAAGGATAAGCCTGAGGGGCGATCACGGATGCAGGCCATGGTCGCTCCCTCAATCCCTACAGGATATCCAAAACCTAGCGTCGGCCGCCGCGGCCGCCGCTTCCACTGCGGCCACCACCGCCGCCACGGGGACCGCCGCCGCCGCCACGCATGGCGCCTCCACCACCTCTTGAGGGCCGGCTGATGCCGCCACCCGGCTGGCCGCCGCCCCCCGGCCGGCCGCCGCCCCCGAAGCTGGGCCGGGAGGCCATACTGGCCCGCTGGAAGTTTTGACTGCGCATCTCACCCCGCTGCCGGGCCGCAAAGTCTCTGTTCAATTGGCCGCTGTCGAAGCTGGGCCGGGGAGCCGCAGCCGGACGGGTCGCGGGGGTGGGACGGGGCGCCGCTGCAGGCCGTTCAGCCCGGGGGGAAGGCCTGGAGCTGGCCGCGGGCCTACTCGCCGGTCTTTCACCACCGGGTCTCGACCACTGGTTTCCCTGGCGTTGCTGCCAGTTGCCCTGGTTGTCCCGTTTATAGACATTGCCGCCGCGGTCGGCCACAACATTGTTCGGCCCTCCAGCCGGCCGCACTTTAGGCTTCGTCGGTTGAGCCGCGGGCCGGGGTTTGACCGCCTTGGCCGGTCTGGTTTCAGCTTTGGGTCTGGCTGCATCCGCGGGCCTGGCGCCCGGTTGGCCGGGCCGGGAGGCCAGCCGATTCTCGTTACCCGG
This sequence comes from Deltaproteobacteria bacterium, assembly GCA_003599195.1. GTDB lineage: Bacteria > Desulfobacterota > Desulfobaccia > Desulfobaccales > 0-14-0-80-60-11 > SURF-52. The sequence goes on from QZIZ01000007.1 coordinate 27,570, forward strand.
GCGATTATATAGATTGGACCGTTGCGACGGCAGGGTGGAAGGCCTACCCGGACGATCTCCGGGCCTCACCCCCGGCCGGTCCCCCGGACGCCCGGGCCGATCCCCGGGTTTCCAGTCAGGAGGTCGATGGTCCGGCCTTCGGATCACATTATTATGGATATTGTTGATGTTGACATTATTATAGCCGCCGGCGCCCCAGTACCCGCCGCCGCCCCAATAGCCGTGGGGATGGTCCCACCAGTTATTGGCGATGGCCGCCACCCCGACGCCCACCGCCGCGGCCGTCAGCCCTGCGGCCAGCCAGGCGCCGGGTTGATAATAGGGCGTTTGGTAGCCCCAGGAACCGGCATAGGGATCATAGGCCGCAGCATAGCCGTAAGTGGCCGGCGGCGGAATGTACGTTTCCGGGCTGGAATAACCCGTGTAGTTGTAGCCGGTGCCGTAGACCACCGTGCCGTTATCCACGTAGGAGCCGGTGTAGCCCGGGGTGTAGCCCACGGTGACCGTGTCTTCGGTGGCATCGTACACCTTGACGTACTTGGCGTTATAATTGGGATTGCTGGGAGGGATTTTATCCACCTGTTTGGGCCGGGCCGCCGCCACCTTCCAGGGGCCGTTGGCGGAGTCGGCCTCATACCAGACCCCCTGGTCCACGGCGTAATACTTGGCGCCTTCCTTAAACACGGACTTCCCGGTGTTCACGGCGTATTCCATATCCGTGTCCGCGATCTTCTCGAACTTGGGATCCCCGGCATACTCCACCTTGGTGGTGGCCTTTTTCCGGTCGATGGTCGCTGTCTGGGGGATGGAGTTCTCCAGAACCGCTTCCTTGGCCTGGTTAGTGTCGGCCACGTTTACCAGAACAAAACCCTTCACCGAGTTTTCCGGGATTTTGGCAAAATCCGCGGGCAACTTATCCGGAGCCGTATAAGCCCAGGGCCCGTCGGCCAGGGACTTGGTCTTGAACCAGCGGCCGGAAATCAGGGCATAGTACTCCTGGGCGCTGGTGTCCATGAAAATATTGCTTTCGGTATTGCTCACGAACAGGAGGTTGGTGCCCTTAATCGGCGTGTATTGAGGCTCCCCATCGGTGACCAGAAGTTCCGCGGGCACGGTGCTGACCACGATCGCCGGCATCTTTTCGCCTTTGGCCTCCACCTTCCTGGCTCCTCCCTTCTCTTTGGCCTTCTCCACCTTTTGAACCTCTCCCTCCAAGGCTTTCAGGGGGTCGGGCAGGGTCTCCAAATCCTTCCAGGGTCCTGCCAGGTCCGCGGCGCTGAGCCAGTCGTCCCCGCCCCGGAGATAATAGTTTTTGGTGGACGGGTCGTAGAGCATGATAAACGGCGTGTTGGCCACCCGCATATAAGAGGATTTGGATACCGGCAGAAGCTTGGGGTCCCCGTCCAGCAACACCAGAACCGTGGGCCGGTTGGCAAAGATGATCTTGGGAGGATCGTTTTTCAGACCCCGGTCCCCAGCCTGCTCCTTCTCCAAGACATCCAGGGCTGCAAGCAGCCGGTCCAGGGAGATGGCGACGCTAAACTCCGCCATCTCGGTATTCAGGAAGGTCTTCAATTTCTCCAACTGCTCCGGCTTGGCGTCGGGAAACTTGGCGTCCGTAACCTTCACTCCATCAATGGTGGCCATGCGGGTGTCCCGGTCGATGAGGACCCGCCCCGCGAGCCAGACGGCCCCGAAGACCGGGGCCTTCATTTCCTTGGTTTTCACCGAGACCGCAGCCCGGGCCGTGAGCTTATCGTCCTTGAAGTCCTCCAATTGCGGCTGGTACATGACCACCGTACCCTTGGGATGCTCAAAACGCTTGGGCCAGGTGTCCTGGGCCGCTAACGCCAGACGGCCCCAGGACAGGACCAGAGCCAAGACCGCGAAGACGGCCATTCCCATCAACTTTCTGACTGCCCGCTTTCTTTCCATGGCTAACCGCTCCTTATAAAAACTTACCCATGTTTAATAATCACTCTCAAGCGATTAATCCATCATGCCGATGCGCCGGTCCACGTGCTCAGTCACCTTGATACCCTGGGCCTCTAATTGCTTCCGGGCCAGGGGCGAAACCGCGCCGGTCACCCAAAATTCAAATTTGGCCGGGGTCCCGCCGGGTGTCTTATAGCCGGCCAAAGTGTTCTTAACAATTCGTTGGGCTCGCATAGTCCATACCCCATAGTCCAGGGGGAAAGGGATCAGGACCGTGCCATTGGCCGCCCGAGCCAGGATGATCAGCGGCGTTTTGATCTCCTGGATGGGGGAGACGGTTTGATGATAGGCTGCCAGGATTTCCGCCATACTCTGCATGAAGTTGGCCGAGTCTTCGTCATGCGCCCGCAAGATTCAATGGCCGCCATCCTAAAGCTCCCTAACCTCAACTCCAAACATGCCACCCAAGGATATTCCCAAGTTCTCACAGGTAGCCGCAGATTAGCTCGAATACAAAAAGGCCAAAATCCGGGAAACCACATGGGAGGTCTACGAGGGTCATGTCAGGAATCATTTCGATGACCTGAACGGCAAGTTGGTTAACCAGGTCAGTATTGCCACGGTGGAGAAGTTTATCACCAAACGGCAGGCGGATAGAATGAACATCGGGACCTTGCGGAAAATCTTGGTCACTTTAGGGCAGATTTTGAGTTATGCCGTTAAACATAGGTACCTTGAATAGCAATATGGTCCAGCGTTATTTTCTTCCTGCCTTGAAATCAGCAGACTTGCCAAGGATCAGGTTCCATGACCTCCGGCATACTAACGCCAGTATCCGACTCGCAAATGGTGAGAACATCAAGTACATCCAGACCCAACTGGGACATGCCAGTCCCACAGTCACCCTGAATGTCTACGCCCATTTGATGAACCCCACCAACCAGGATGCGGCCTGTCGGTTGGAAAATGCAGTTTTTGGATCAGTTGGGCACCGTTTGGGCACCAAAAAGGAAAAGGGGCTACGCTCGAACTCCGTAACCCCTTGATTTTCGTGGTAGGCGGTACTGGATTTGAACCAGTGACTTCCACCGTGTGAGGATGGCACTCTACCACTGAGTTAACCGCCCGTTGATGTCTTATTAATATCAAAATTTCCTTCTGTTTGACAAGTCTTTAAATCATCGCTGCGGCCTTAGCACGGCTCCGACGCGGACAGTTTGCTGCGTTTCCGCCGGGCTGACCGGGAATAGACCGTGGAGAACGCGACCCCCAGGGCAAAAAAGCTGAGTTCTATCCCCCGGTAGAACCATTCATTTTCCTTGGGGTAATAGAACTTGGCCAGGTTCAGCAGGGTATTGGCCAAAAAGATCAGTCCCCAGGCGCCGGTGACGAGGAAATTTCCCCGGATAAAAGCGGGAGAGGTCCATAATTCCCGGGGAGTATGCTCCCGGGAGTAGCTTTCTGTGAATGGATGCCCCCAGAGCATGGAGAGAAGGGTGAGCAGGAACAGGGTGCCGGAGGCAAAAATTCCCAGACGCTGGATGATCCATAAATCCTGGAGCCAGACCACAAAAATTAAGGCGAAGGAGAAGAAGATTACTCCGGCCCAGAGGATGATCCCCCGGTGCAACTTCGCGAGGCCCATCACCACCACCATGACCGCAGCCACGAATATGCCGATTTGCAGGCGCGCCTGGGAATGGCCTCCGGAAATAAGCCAGAACGCCAGCCAGGGCGAAAAGGCCAGCATTAATTTAAGGGCGTTCATTTTAATACCGTTTCCGGTTTTCGGTTTTCGGTTTTCAGCGTCGATAACTTGTTAATAATTTATGTCTTAGCATAGGCGGGCGAATTATCACCGCTAAGGGTTATGATCCGGAAATGCCGGCCCTGCTCCATTTCCCGGCGAATGATCTCTCCGGCAAGGTCGACAATTTCTTCCCGGGCGTCCAGGAGATGGGTGTCGCTGCTGGCGATGGGGCCCGGGAAGGTGAGCAGCTCCCGTTCGGGGACGGGCACGGCCGCGGCCTCCACGGTCAGGCCCCGGGAGTTCCAGATCTCCCGGGTGTGCCGGGCCAGCTCGCCGCTTAAGCTCAGGGGAGCGTCATAATAGACGCTCACCGGGCCTGCTGGCGCCTGCGCCAGGTATGCGGCCAGGAGTTCGAGGGCCTGGTCGGTTTCCGGGGAGGCCCGGAAGTGTCTGGACACCTGGCCCACGTCCCGGATGAAGCCGTCGTCCGCGGCCACCAAAGGGAGCCGGCGCAGGGCGCACTCCAGGGTGATGAGGACATTGTGGCCGTCAAGGCCTAAGGGGCGGCCGGCCGCGTCCCGGAGCAGGCGGAGTTTCTCCCGGCGGGCCCGGGCTGCGTCCGGGGAAAAGACGCCCCGGTGGAGGATCTGCCGGGCGGTGTGGTCCAGTTGATAGCGGTTGCCCACCAGGTCCAGGCCGGCCTTCCGGGGATAGCCCCGGGACAGGAGGTAGCGCAAGTCGGCGGCTGCTTGGGAGAGTTCCAAGTTCCCGGTTCCCAGTTCCAAGAGTTCCCGGTTGCGGCCAGGAATTAATCCCCCAGGTTCCCAAGGGTTGAGACTTGGATGGGGGTTTCGGTGGTTTCCATGACCTGGGATAGAGACAAAGGTTGGGAGAACTGCACGGCGATGCCGAAAAAGGGAGAACCCTCTTCCGGGGGTTCAATGCGCACCACCGTTCCCTGGCCTTTAAAAAAAGAGGTCTCATGGGGGCCCGGCGCGGCCGGATTGCAGGCCATAGCCACCGTGAACTCCAGGGTTTGCCCGCTCTCCAACTTCAGGGGGCCGGCGCATTTGAAAAACATGCCCCCCAGGCTGATATTGCCCACCACCCCTTGACCTTTGGGGGACCTTGCCGATTTCTTCGGACCCGCCTCATACTGCATCGGCAGAGACTTCGGCAATCGCGGATGTTTGCGTTTGTCCATGTCGCATTCCTCGCATTGCTTACACTAGAGAATCGACGTGCAAACTCAATTTTTAATACCTGTAGCACCTCACAAAATTACTTAGGGGAACTCTCGGCAGCGCAATCAGAATTATTGCTATCCATCACGCCGTTGTTTTTCTTTTTGCGCCGGAAAAAGTTCATCTCCTTAAATAAAGTCATCAAGATGATTTTCAGGTCAAGCCAGAGGGAACATTTGTGCACATATTCCGTATCGTAGCGGATCCAGTCATTAAAAAAGATTTTATCATGCGCTTTGGCCTGCCAGAGTCCGGTCACCCCGGGACGCACGGCCAGGCGGCAATCCCGCCATTTCGGGTTATGGGCCATCTCTTCCATGCACAAAGGCCGGGGACCCACCAGACTCATTTGCCCCTTCAAGACATTCCAGAGCTGGGGGATTTCATCCAGATTGGTGTCCCGGAGAAACTTTCCCACCCGTGTAATTCTAGGGTCTTCCATGATCTTGAACATGGGGCCGTCCACTTCATTAAAGGCCTGAAGTTTGCGCTTCAAATCCTCGGCGTTGGCCACCATGCTCCGAAACTTGAACATGGTGAATTCTTTACCCCTCAGGCCGCAGCGGATCTGCCGAAAAAAAACGGGGCCGGGGGAGTCCAGTTTAATGGCCAGGGCCACCACCAGCAGAACCGGAGAAAGCAGAACCAGGGTCAGGGCCGCGGCGGCCACGTCAATGACCCGCTTAGCGGCCAGATAAAAACGGCTGACGGGAACGTGCCAATCCGCCTGGCCGAAAACTATCCCCCGGGACTTTTTCTTGCCGAAGGGGTTGGCCGGGGGGACGATGCTCTGATCCCGGAGGGTCGCGCCTTCCCCGATGGCCGCGCCTTCGCCCACCAGGCAATGGTCCAGGCGGGCCAGCCGGCCGATCTGCGCATTTCCAAGGACGACGCAGTTATTGACCACGGCTCCGGCTTGGATCTCACACTCTGGACCGATGACCGTGGGTCCCAGAATCAAAACCCCGGCGTCGATTCGGGAACCGGCGCCGATCTTGAAAGGCGGCACCAGGCTGGAAGTGGGATCGATCCGGGCAGCCGGGTCTGCGGCCCCGGAATCCACCTCCAGGCCCTTGACCCCCTCGAAGGAAACCTTCTTCATCAGGACGTCGCGGTTGATGGAAAACAAATCGTCCAGCCGGGTCAGGGTGCGGCAATATCCGGGGAGCTCCCAGGCCGCGGTGGCCGCCTGCAAATGATATAAGACCGGAAAAAGTTCCTCTTTAAGATCGAAATAGCTTTGCGGCGGGATTAGCTCCAAAACCCCGGATCCAAAGAGATAGATGCCGGCAGGCCGCAATTTACTGCGTTTTTCCTGGAAGGGATGCGCCCGGTGAATAGCCTTGACATTCCCGTTTCTGCCGAGTTCCACGCGCCCCATTTTTTCCGGGGCTTCGGAAATCTTGACCGCGCCGACGGTGGCCATGCCCCGGTGTTCATGATGAAACTCCCACATCCGGGAAAGATCCGTCAGCAGCAGCAAATCTCCGTTGAGCACCCAGAAAGCGTCACCTTTAATATCCCGTTCCACTTCTCTGAGGGAGCCGCCCGTTCCGTACGCGGTTTTTCTGATCAGGAAATTGAGGGGCGGAGGCGAAAGGGACAGATACTCAGCAACTTGAGCTTCCAGGTCTTCCTGGACGCAGATGATTAAATCCCGAACTCCGGCAAGGCTGAGGACGCGGGCCAAATATTGATATAGGGGACAATTGCAGATGGGCAGAAGAATCTTGGGGACGGGGGCGATGACGGCGCCGCTGAAAGTGGCCAGCCCCCCGGCCAATATCACCGCCGTGGATGGTGCTTGGTGCATGCCGGTCTATACTCCGAGTGCGTCCAGGTCTTGCCGGAAGTCAATCATGGTTCTCAGTATACTTATCGACTTGAAAGCCCTTTAACTGAACGGAGATTATCAGCAACCCCGGAGTGCTGCAATTTGCTATAATACCACAAGTTTCTCCGGCTGCACTCAATAATTCTTTACTACTCATCCCGCAGGCGGTAGCCCACCCCGGGTTCGGTTAGCAGATATTGGGGCCGGGTGGGATCGTCTTCCAGCTTGCGGCGGAGATTGAGAATAAAGATGCGCAAATAGGGATTCTGTTCAATATAAGACGGCCCCCAGACTTCTTTCAACAATTGCCGGTGGGTCACCACCTTGCCCCGGTTTTTCAGCAATACGGTAAGCAGCTTATACTCAATGGGGGTCAGACGCACCTCCTCCTGCCCGCGCCAGACCCGGCGACGTTCCACATCCACTTTGATATTGCCCAGGCAATATTGCCCTTCCTGCCTGGATTCCTCAGCCGGAACCATCTTGCGCAGGGCGACCCGCATCCTGGCCAGCAACTCCCCCACCCCAAAGGGTTTGGTGAGGTAATCATCCGCGCCCGCGTCCAGGTTGGCCACCTTGTCCCGCTCCTGGCCCCGGGCGGAAAGAACAATGATGGGCACCCCGGACCAGCCGCGCAACTGTTTGATCACCTCGATCCCTTCCATGTCCGGCAGTCCCAGGTCCAGGAGCACCACGTCCGGGACCCGGGACGCGGCCAGGGCCAGCCCTTCCCGGCCGGTTCCGGCCTCGATCAGGTCATAGCCCTGGGTCACCAGGCTGGCCCTGAGAAACCGGCGAATCTGGGGATCGTCTTCAATGAGCAGGATAACGGGATTCATGGTCAGTTCTTTTCCGCGGTTTCCTGGAGGGGTCTATCCAACAAAGGCGCGCCTTCCCCCAGGGGAATGGTGAAGCTGAAAACCGCGCCGCCCTCAGGCCGGTTGGCGGCCCGGATGCGGCCGCCGTGGGCCTCGATGATGCTGCGGCAGATGGTCAGCCCCAGCCCCGCGCCCCGGGCGCTCCCGGGAGCCACCTGGTAGAATTTTTCAAAGATGCGCTCTTCCTCGCCCGGCGGCAGGCCCGGGCCCCGGTCGGCCACCGCCACCAACAGCTCTTGATCCTCGACCCGGGCGGAAATTTCCAGAGGCGTCCCCGGAGGAGTATATTTCATGGAGTTCTCCAGGAGGTTGATCACCACCCTTTCCAGGAGCAGGGCGTCGATCTGGACCAGGGGCAGGTCCGTGGGAAGATTGATGGACACCGGATGGTCGTGCAGTTGGGGGTCGAGTTGGGCCAGGGCGGAGCCGATGACTTCCTCCAGGACGTACCACTCCTTGTGGAACATGGCCTCGCCGGACTGCAGGCGGCTCATTTCCAGGAGATTGTGCACCAGGCGGTCCAGGCGCCGGGCTTCCTCAAAAATACTTTGGGCCAACTCGTGCTTGGTAAAACGATCCAGGGTTTCCTCACCCTCCAGCAGGGTGCTGGCGGAACCGGCGATCACGGTCAAGGGCGTGCGGAGGTCGTGGGAGACGGAACTGAGCAAGGTATTCCGCATCCGTTCCGCCTCCATCTGCAATTGGACCCCCTGGGCCTGGCGGGAGAGATTCTCATGTTCAATGGCCAGCCCCACCTGGCTGCCCAGGGCCTCCAACAGGCGCAGGGAATCCGCGTCCAGCACCCGGCCCGGCTGCAAGGGCTCCAGCCGGAGAACGCCGATGGCGTGTTGGGAGGCGATGAGCGGCAGATAGATGCTCTTCACCGCGGACAGGGTGCCGGTGCCCGCGCCGGCCAGGTGCCCGTGCTTGAAGGCCCATTTGGCCACCATGCCTTCCCGCACGTCCTCATCGACAAAAGGGTATCCGGCCCGGCTCTTTAATTCTTCTTCCGTTCGAGGCATCAGGATGGCCACCCGGCTCTGGAAGATCCGGGAAAGCTGCTCCGACGCCACCTGCAACAGTTCTTCCAGGCTGTTGATGGCGGTCAGGTTCTGGCTCATCTCGAAAAGGGCCGCGGTCTGGCGCTCCTGCTCCCGGGCCACCCGGGCCTGGTGGCGCACCCGGGCCGTCAGGCCGCTCACCAGGATGCTCACCAGCAGCATCACCAACAGGGTGATGGCGTATTCGGTGTTGGCCACCGCAAAGGAAAAATATTCGGGGACAAAAAAGAAGGCAAACGCGGCCACACTGAAAAATGAGGAAGAAATCGCGGGCCCCCGGGCCAAAAACGAAGAGATGATCACCACCGTGAGCAGGTAAATCATGGCCAGATTGGTGAGGGCCAGATAAGGAAAGAGGAAAAAGCCCAGGCCGGTGCAGAGACTCACCCCGCCTGCGGCCAGGAGGTATTCCTTAAGGAGCCGCCGACGTTTGGGACCGGGGGCGGGCGCGGGAGCGGCTTCTTCGCCTTCCCCGGAGATGACGAAGACGTCGATGGGGCCGCAGTTCCAGATGAGGTGGTCCACCAGGGAGGTCCCCAAAAAGCGGCGCCAGCGCCGGGCGTAAGGCTTGCCCACGAAGATTTTGCTGACCCCGTTTTCCCGGGCAAAGGCCAGGATCTCATCGCCGATACGGAAGCCGGAAACCTTGACGGCCTGGGCCCCCAGCTTGGCGGCCAGATACAGGGCCTGGGCCACCTGCTCCTGGTTTTCCCGGGGCAGGCGGTCGTGGGCCGGGGTCTCCACGTAGAGGGCGTACCATTTCGCCCGCTGGGCGTCGGCGATGCGCTTGGTGGCCCGGATCAGGGGGATGGAAAAGGGGCTGGGGTCCAGGCAGACGAGGAGGCGCTCGCCGCCGGCTGCTATCGGTTCAGGTTGACTGGTTTCCGCCATCCCGAGGCCAGGGTCCGGCATATGTTTTTAAAATCCTTCAACAAATATTACCAGAAGGATAACCGGTTCCGGCCCTGGGGTCAAGTGTCGACGCGGCGTTGGCGTTCTTTGCGCCTTTGCGAGAGAAATTCTTTCCCGCAAAGGCGCAAACGCTTTTAATAAGCAATCAGCAGATAGAACATGCTAATGGTGACGGTGATCATCATGGGCCACCAGCAGGCCCGCATGTAGGCCATAAACGAGATGTGGTAACCGGCTTTTTCCGACAACCCCACGGTAACCACGTTGGCGCTGGCCCCGATCATGGTGCCGTTCCCGCCCAAACATGCGCCCAGGGCCAGGGACCACCAGAGCACGCCGGACTCGGCGCCGGGGATGGTCTGGTTTAAAAAGGCGATGATGGGCAGCATGGTGGCGGTGAAGGGGATGTTGTCGATGAACGCGGAGGCAATGGCGCTCACCCAGAGGACGAGGATGATGGCCGTGGTAAGGTTGCCCCCGGAGACGTCTTTCACCCAGTTGGCAATAATCTGGATCAGGCCGGTTTCTTCCGCGCCGGCAATGACCATGAACAGGCCGATGAAAAAAACCAGGGTGGGCCATTCCACTTCATGTTCCAGCATCTCCACAATATCCACCTTGGAGATGGCTAACAGCACCATGGCCCCGATCAGGGCCGCCACCGACACCTCCATGTGAAAGATGCCGTGGAGAGCGAAGAGCAGGATGGTAAAGCCCAGCAGGCACAGGGCCTGGACCGTCAGCTTCTTGTTGGTGATTTTGTATTCTTCCCGCAGAAATTCGATGGTGCGCGTCACGTTTTTTACTTCAGCCTTTTGATAGTCCTTTTTATGCCACCAGAGGTACCAGAAACCGGACATTGCCAGGCAGACTGTGCAAACCAGCGCCAGGTTCTGGACGAACTGGCCGAAGGTGAGACTGGCGTAGGAGCCGATGAGGATATTGGGGGGATCGCCGATGATAGTGGCGGTACCGCCCACGTTGGAGGCAAAGACCTCCGGGATCAGCAGGGCTATGGGGTTGATCTTTAAGGTGACCGCGATCTCGATGGTCACCGGAATCATCAAGAGCATGGTGGTGACGTTGTCCAGGAACGCGGAGACCACCGCAGTAATCACCTGGAGGACGAAGGACAGGACGAAAACATTGCCCCGGGCCAAGGCAAAGGCCTTATAGGCCAAAAACTGGAACATCCCCGTCTTTTTCATCACCCCCACGAAGATCATCATGCCCATGAGGAGGAAGACCACGTTCAGGTCGATGGCGTGCATGGCGTCTTCGAAGGAGACGATGAAATAGGACTTGTCGAAGGAACCCAGGGTATAGCTGACGAAGAGAATAAAGGCCGCACCCAGGAAGGCCGCCAGGGTGCGGTGCATCCATTCAAAGGAGATGACCACATAAACCAGCAGCAGGACGATACTGGCGATCCAGAAGGCCGGAGTGATGGTCCGCTGCAAGCTGAGGTTCTGGTTCGCCTGGAAGATACGGTTGCCCTGGGCGTCGGCGCCCGCTTCCACCACCTTAACCGCGGTGGCCGGGATAGGCTTCCAGGATGGTTTGGCGGCCTTCACTTCCACTTTGGCCTTGGGCAAGGTTCCGGCCGGAAGAATAAAATCCGCCACAAAGCCCCCGGGTTTGCCGGTGACGATCTCCGCGTCCTTACCCACCGGCTTGACGTGCCGGCCGTCCACCAGCACTCCCACCTCCACTTCTTTGAGGCCCTTGCCCATGGAGTCGGTGACCATCCCGGAGACGGCCAGGCGGTCGCCCCCAGGCGCGGAAGCCGGGAGGGCCGCAGAATTTCCCAGGAAAACTGCGGCTACCAGAAATATCAAGATATATGCGGATAGAACCAAATTCTTGCGCATCTTCAATCCCCTTAGGTCGTCGATTATTTCGGCAACAGCACCGGCATGCCCATGAGGGGCCAGATAAGATAGACGAAGACTGCCAGGACCGCCATCAACACGATGCTGGGGATCCAGCCGTACCCGAAGAACTCCCCGGTGGTAAACTGCTTGCTCTCATAGGCGATGGCGTTGGGGGCCGCGCCGATGAGCAGATTGAAAGGCATGCCCGCGGTCACCAAAGATGCAAAGAGAATGACATGGGGCGCCACGCCCAAATATTTGGCAATGACCAGGGACACCGGCAGGGCGATGGCAATGGCCGCCACGTTCATGATGAAGTTGGTCATGATCAGGACGAAGAAGGCGATGCCCAGGACAAAGACCAGCCAGGGAGCGTTAAGGAAGAAGGAGAGCCAGTGCACCGCCAGCCACTCCGCAGCCTTGGTCTGCCAGAGGCAGAAGCCGATGGACATGGCCCCGCCGAACAGCAGGATGATATTCCAGGGGATCGTCTCCAGGTCCTCCACGGTCAGGGTGCGGGTCATGAAGAAAAGCACGGTGCCCACCAGCATGATGCCGGCCCGGTCCAGGTCGGTGAAGGCCTTGATGGGCAGAAAAGCCTTGGCCATGAAGAGCCCCACAATGGCGATGACCATGAACACCACGAATTTTTCTTTAGGGTTCATGGGACCAAGTTCCCTGGTCAGGTCTTTGGCTTTTTCCCGGAGTCCCTCGATGACCGCCCGCTCCGGCTTGAAGCAGGTGATGATAATCAGCCAAATGGCCAAGATCATTAAAAGACCCATGGGCAGCATATACCAAATGAGTTCAAAGAAGCCGATGTCATTGCCCGTGAATTGCTGGAACATACCCGCGGCGGCCACGCCCCGGGCCGCGCCCAGGAAGGTGATGATGGAGCCCGCGCCCGCGGCCCAGGCCATGCCGATGAACAGGCCCTTCCCGAACCGGGTGGGCTGGTCGGATTCGCTGTAGAGGGCATTAATGGCCAGCAGCAAGGGGAAGATGGCCGCGGCCACCGCGGTGTGGGCCATTATCAGGGTCATGGCGCCCACCACCAGGAAGGTTCCCAAAAGGATAAGGTTGGTTTTCTCCCCCACAATCGTCAGCATCTTATAGGCCATGCGCTTGGTGAGGCCCGAGGCGCTGAACGCGGTGCCGATGACCACAGACCCGAAGATAAACCAGACGGAGGGGTCCAGGAAGTCCCCCAGGGCTTCTTTAGGAGTGCGGATGTAAAAGAGCACCTGGAAGAGGCCGATGGCAATGGCGGTGACGCCGATGGGCATCACCTCAAAGACCCACCAAATCCCGGCCATGAGAAAGAGGCCGATAGCCATTTTACCCGCCCAGGGCAGCTTAAAGACCTTGCCGCCCGGGTCCACCGCGTCGGGCAAGGAAGGCAAAGCGTAAAATAAGAAAAATATTCCCAGGCCTAAAAGAATGAAGAATATTCGCCTCCAATCGATGGCCACCTTTTTAGGGGCAATGACGATCTCTTCGGGCATCTCCGGCAGGCCGGAGCCTATGGGCATTTTTTTGGTTTCTGCCGCCATGGTAAACTCCTTTTATTGAAGTCCGGTACCCGGATCAGTCGCCCAGCACCAGGTCCGAGATCTCTTTAAAGAGGTCGCTCAGACGAATCATGCCCATGACCTTGCCGCCTTCCATCACCGGCATCAGGCCCACGTCTTCCTTGATCATCACGAAAATAGCCTTGGCGATGGAGTCATTCCCGGGAAAGGTGACTTTGATGGGGCTCATGACTTCGCTCACCGGCTTCTGGGAGGCTTCCTTCAGCCCGGGGCCGAAGAGATCGCCCATCAGGACCGCGAGGTTGGGGTCCCCCTTGATCAAGCCGCTCTCTTGGAGAAACCTGGGCTCCAGGCCCTTAATGATGTCTCTCAGGGTCAAAATGCCCATGAGCTGGTATTTCTCGTCAAAGACCAACACAGCCCGGGGCTCAAAAGAGCCTTCGAATTTAACTGCCGCCTCCCGGACGATGGCCATGGCCTGGCGCAGCGTGAACCAATAGGGGATGTGGGGATAATCCTCCAGGGGGATCATCAAATCCTTCACTTTCTTTTCGTATGGCATGGGAACCTCCCGGTTGAAAATTTTTTTACCGGCCTTGAAAAACCTTGCGATTGCGGCTCCGCAACAGAACCTTCTTGCCTTGCTGATCTTTTTAGCAACCGCAAGATTAAAACGGGGTTAAAATGAAAGGGAGGACTGTTAAAATCGCGTTAAAATCGGGAATTATCTCACAAGCCCAGTTTTCCGGCAATCTGTCTGCCTTGCCTTGACTTTTACCGGCCCCTACTTTAGAAAGAAATTGGGAAATAAAGTTTTATATCCCGGTTTTCAAGAACTGATTGGGAGCCAGCAAATTTTACTTGGAACTCGAGACCCTTGCGAAAATCTTAAGTTGTCATTCTGAACGGAGCGAAGCGGAGTGAAGAATCTGGTTTTTGTGCGACCAGGATTTCCAATCTGCTTGTAATCATCGGCACCGCCCCAAAAAGCCTCGCCGCCAAAAACGAGATTCTTCGGTCGCTCCGCTTCCTCAGAATGACAAGTGGAGATTCTTTCGCAGAGGTCTCAACCCGGAACCTGGAATTCGGAACTTTTCTGGAGGAAGCCATGCCTGAGCCGAAGACCGCTAAAGACCTAATGATCCCCCTGGTGGATTATCCCCACATCCCCTACTGGTTCACGCTGCGCCAGGCCATGGCCATCGTCCGGGAGGCGGCCGTCAAGTTCGAGGGCTACTTCGAGCCCCGGGCCGTGTTGGTCTTTGACGAGAAGTACCAGCTCATGGGCATCCTGACGCTCAGGGATATTATCCGGGGCCTGGAACCGAGATTTCTTAAGGGAACTCCGTTGGTCAAGGGCGACCCCAGCCTGGCGGTGCTGCTGGGAGATCTCTTCGGCCCCAATATGAAGGAACAGTCCCAAAGGCCGGTGAGCGAAGTCATGAGCCCCATCAGAGTCACCGTCAACGCCGGGGATACCCTGCCCAAGGCCCTGTTTTCGATGATTGCGGAAAATGTGAGCTTGGTCCCGGTAATGGATGAGGGCAAGGTAGCGGGTATGCTCAGGCTCAGCGATTTATTCGGGGAAATTTCCCGGGTGGTCCTGGGGGACTAGCCCGGCTCTCCCTTCATGACCTCCCCAGGAGGATCTGCACCTGAAACGCGTCTGGCAACGCCTCAAGAAAAAAGACCGGCCCAATATCCAGGCGGCCCTGGCGGACAAATACATTAATTTTCAGCGGCTTCTGGCGGCCAACAATGCGGTCTTGACCTTAATGGCCGACATGGAGGAAAAGCTTTCCGGCGATTTTCTCTTCGACCTCCAGTATATCCGAGCCGGCGTCAGCCAACTGGCCGCAGAGACCGCAGCCCTGGTGGAGGCCCTCAATAACCTGGGCGATCACCGCCACGGCGCGTTGGTCGACGCCTTCCGGAGGATCATCGGGGAGGTGGAGGACATTTTGAACCGGCGCCGGGAGATCCCTAAGGCCCCCCTGACCATCTCCTTTGACCATATCAACCTGGACATGGCGGAAATGGTGGGCGGCAAGAACGCCAACCTGGGAGAAGTGCGCACCCGGGTGGCTCTCCCGGTCCCCCCGGGTTTTGCCATCTCCACCTATGCCTACAAAGTCTTCCTGGACTACAACCAGATTGCGGCCCGCATCGATGATCTGCTGGGGTTTTGGCGGATTGACGATCTGGACGGCCTGGTGCTGGTCAGCGAAGAATTGAAATCCATGATCAACCAGTCCCAGGTCCCCCCGGAGCTGGACGGGGCCATCAAGGAGGCCTATGAGGAGCTGTGCCTCCAGTGGCAAAACCGGCCGCTTCTGGCCGTGCGCTCCAGCGCCGTGGGGGAGGACCTCTCCCTTACTTTTGCCGGCCAATACGCCTCCTACCTGAACGTTCCCCCCGGAGAAACGACCGGCCGCTACAAGGACATCCTGGCCAGTCTCTTTACGCCCCGAGCCTTGTTTTACTATAAGACCCGGGGCTTCAACGAGGAAGAAATGGCCATGGGCGCGGCGGTGCTGCCCATGGTCAACGCCCGGGCCAGCGGGGTCCTCTTCACCCGGCAGCCGGAAGCCGCTGGACGGGACGCGGCCCTGATCAACGCGGTCTGGGGCCTGGGCCGGTATGCCGTGGGCGGGATCATTGAACCGGATTACTACCTGGTGGCCCACGATCCCCCCGGCAAGGTCTTGGAACAGCGCATTCCCGCCAAAGAAGTGATGCTGATCAATGCCGCCGGCAGCGGCGTCGAAGAGGCGCCGGTGCCGCCGGAGAAGGTGCGCGCTCCCTGTTTGGAGGCCCGGCATTTACAGGAGTTGGCCCGGTGGGCCGTCACCCTGGAGGCCCATTATCAGCGGGCCCAGGACGTGGAATGGGCCCTGGACTTCGAGGACCGGCTCTGGCTCCTGCAAAGCCGGCAGCTCCATATCCCCGGCAAAGGGCCCCCTGAAAGAACCAGAACTCTGAAGCAATACCCCGTGCTGCTGGACTCCGGCAGCGTGGCCTGCCGGGGCGTGGGCGCGGGGCCGGTGGTCATGGTGCGCCGGGATGAGGATCTTAAGAATTTCCCCCAGGGAGGAGTCCTGGTGGCCCGGCACACATCCCCCAAATATGTGACGGTGATGCCCCAGGCCGCGGCCATCATCACCGACCACGGCAGTCCCACCGGCCATATGGCCCTGCTGGCCCGGGAATTCCAGGTGCCCACCATCCTCGCGGCCGGCAATGCCACTCAGATATTGCAGCCCGGCCAGGAGGTAACGGTGGACGCCAATTACAACAACGTCTATGCGGGCATCATCCCCGAACTGCTGGAGCCCAAGCAGCCCATGTCGGACGAACTTGGGGACAGCCCGGTCTTCCGCACCTTAAAAGAAGTGTTGAAAAAGGTGATCCCCCTCAATCTCATCAATCCCCAGAGCGATACCTTCACCCCCGGGCATTGTTGCACCATCCACGATCTGGTGCGCTATGCCCATGAATATTCCATGCGGGAAATGTTCAACCTGACCGCGGACGAAGTCGCTGACAGCGCCGAAGTGGTGGACCTGGATTCCGGTCTCCCCTTTAAGGTGCGGATCCTGGATCTGGGCGGGGGCATCAAGCGGGGGTGGAAAAGCAAAGTCCGGCCGGAGCAGATTACTTCCCTGCCTTTCAAGGCCTTTTGGCAGGGACTTGCGGCCATGCGCTGGCCCCAGGGCAAGCCTGAGGGTACTAAGAGCCTGAGCTCGGTTTTTGTTAAGAGCGAGGAGGAAGTGGCACAAGGGGCCGAGCCTTACCGGGACCAGAGTTATGTGGTGCTCTCCCATAATTACATGAACTTCAGCATCCGCCTGGGGTATCATCTGTCCACGGTGGAGGCTTACGTCAGCGATCAACTCAACGACAATTACATCACCTTTACTTTCCGGGGCGGCGGCTCCACCCCGGAACGGCGGGAACGGCGGGCCCGGCTCATCGAAGCCATCATCGACAGTATGGACCTCCACTACGAACGCAAGGGGGACACCATCAAAGCCAGGATCGCCAAATATCCCCCGGAGCAGATGGCCCAAAAGCTGATCCTCATCGGCAAACTCACCCTCTACACCAAGCAACTGGACATGGTCCTCTTTTCGGAGGGAATCGCGGACTGGTACATCAAGGATTTCCTCCGGGAGCACGTGGGGGTCAAACCATAGAGGCGAACCTTCGCACTCTTCACGGGCATGCGGGATAATTTCTAAATTATTAACCAGGTATTCTAGCCGGGTGGTAAGGGGGAAGCAAATGGAGGGGGATCGTAAGTACAAATTTTCCTGGAATCTGTTGGGCAATCTGGATGTGGGCCGCCCCAATCTGGGTCCTGTCTCCCGCTTGGAAGTTTACCGGCTCATGCAGTTTTGCCTCCGGGACGTCCTGGAACAAAAACTGGGCACCGAAAAGGCGGACGAGATATTTTATGAGTCCGGCAGACTGGCGGGCAGTCAATTTTATCAACATCTGCTCGCCGGCTTCACCGATTTTCACGAGTTCATCAAACGGCTGCAAGAAATCCTCAAAGATATGGGTATCGGCATCCTGCGGATGGAAAAAGAAGACCTGCAAAACTGCTCCTTCGTTCTCACCGTTTCCGAGGACTTGGACTGCTCCGGCCTGCCGGAATTGGATTATGAAATCTGCGTCTATGATGAAGGGTTCATCGCCGGATTGCTGGAGAGCTTCACCGGGAAACCCTTCGTGGTCAAAGAAGTCGACTGCTGGTGCACCGGGGACCGCACTTGCCGGTTCACCGCAGATTTGCTGGGCTGAGTCCCACTTTATAATTTTAGCTCCTGGCTTAGGGAATTAACGTCGAAGGCAATGGGAGTGCGACGATGAATCGGGAAAGTCTGCTCAAACTCAGGCGGCGGCTGGATCTTGCCATCGACTCCGGGACTCCGGAAGCATACCGCGGCCTGGCCGGGGGTTTGGCGGAAATGCTGGAGCAGGTTAAACTTTTGCAACCGGATGATGCCGCCTCAGGGGACCTGGGCCGCGGCCTCGATGCCCTGGAGGCCGCTTGGATCAAAGGCTCGGCCCCGCCGGCGGCTTTGCCGGGGAACCCTGAGTGCCAAACCCGCCTGGCCAAACTGCTCTCCGGCATGCTGGCGGTCCAGAGTTTTGCCATCGCCATGTCCAAGGGCGATCTCTCCCCCTCCCTGAGGGCCAAAGGCCTGATGGCCGGCGGCCTCAAGGCCTTGCAGGCCAACCTGCGCCATTTGACCTGGCAGACCCAAATGATCGCCCGGGGCGACCTGGACCAGCGGGTGGACTTCATGGGGGACTTTTCCGGGTCTTTCAACTTCATGGTCAGCAGCCTGAAGGCCGCCCGCGACCAACTGATTGAGGCCAACCAGGACCTGGAAGCCTTCAGTTATTCCGTCTCTCACGACCTGCGGGCGCCGCTAAGAGCCATCGAGGGATTTGCCCAAATCCTCATGGAGGACCATGCCCGGCAACTCGACCCCGAAGCCCTGAGGCTGCTGGGAGTGATAACCGCCAATGTCCGCCGCATGGCCGTTCTCATCAACGACCTGTTGGCCTTCGCACGTTCGGGCCGCCAGGAGGTCACGAAATCCGGCATCGACATGAGCGGCCTGGTTCAGGGAATATCCAGGCAACTCGGGGATTATGCTCCGGACCGCAGTTTCCACGTGACTATCAGGGAGTTGCCCCCCGCCCGCGGCGATCTCACCTTAATAAGCCAGGTCTGGTTTAATATGTTATCCAATGCCGTCAAATTCACCGGCCCCAAAGAAACCTGTGTCATTGAAGTGGGAGGATGGAGTGAGGACCGGGAAAACATATATTATGTTAAAGATAACGGCGTGGGGTTTGACATGGAGTATGCCCATCGCTTATTTGGGGTATTTCAAAGATTGCATGCTCCTTTCAAGTTTGAGGGGACCGGCTTGGGATTGGCCATCGTGCAAAAAATTATCCACCGGCATGGCGGCCGCGTCTGGGCGGAGGGGAAGGTTGATGAGGGAGCAACCTTCTATTTTACGTTGCCTGAAGGATCGTAGCCAGGGAAGAGTAATACCAAGTTCGGTTTCCGCTGCAACAAGTCTAATGGCTAACTCATTGATAATCTGAAAATATTTAACCGAAAACTGAAAAGCGAAAACGGTATAAGAAGGCGGCCAGTATAGATAGTGCCTGAAATGGCTGCAGATTCAAAAAACGGGCAAAAATATCGCGCACCTTATATGCCCGTTACCCTATAAATAAAGAAAGGCAAGTTAAGGAATAGCATTCTTAACTTGCCTTATTTCTTGATCAGTCCCTGGTCGGGACGAGAGGATTTGAACCTC
The DNA here is from genome assembly GCA_003599195.1 of Deltaproteobacteria bacterium. Lineage (GTDB taxonomy): Bacteria > Desulfobacterota > Desulfobaccia > Desulfobaccales > 0-14-0-80-60-11 > SURF-52. The sequence goes on from QZIZ01000007.1 coordinate 46,940, forward strand.
CGACCCCCTGAACCCCATTCAGGTGCGCTACCAGTCTGCGCCACGTCCCGACAAAAAGATATCATACCAAGAGGACTCCGGAGTGTCAATGGCTTTGCTCCTTTGGGACAGGAGGAAAGAGAATTCTCCGCCCGCCCTGCTCCCCAGCATCGCCTATGAGCTTATTCTTACCCTAAATTCCGATAATGGTGGCACAGCCTTTCCAGGCTGTGCCGGAAAACCTGCACAGGCTGGAAAGCCTGTGCCACCAAAGACCTCCCGCGGGGGAGAGGGAATAAAGGAAGAAACTTTTGGCAAATGCTTCACTTGCCCTACGAGCAGGGAGATCACCCGACAAAAAATAATCTTTTCGCGCAGTCACGATCTTGGGAGTTTGACAGCCTGATTGCAAATTCAAGCAAATTCGGGTATGCTCCGATAACATTTCAATATTCCTGGAGTTCCTTCTCCCGTAATTAATACCAGGTGCGGTTTCCGTGGCCCTAAATCCAACGGCTAACTCATTGATAATTATTGGATATTTGACGCCATTTTTACCGAAAACTGAAAACCGAAAACCGGTATCAGAACATCTTTCCCGGGATGGCCGGGGAAAGGAGGACAAGTGAAAGCGTCAGGTTGGTTGAGAAAACCCCGGTGCCGGCTGCTGATTCTGGCCCTGGCCGCCCTGCTTTTGAGCCCGGGTATTCTGGCCGCGGGGGCGATGAAAGTCACCCAGGCGAACCAGTCCATCCACGGGGAGCCGAATTTTTCCGGCACCCCCATCGCGCCGGTGCCTTCGGGCGCGGAGGTGAACGTGGTGACCATCTCCGGGGATTGGTACCAGGTGGAATATCAGGGCAATAAGGGCTGGATGCACCGCCAGGCCTTCGCCCAGGTCCAGGCCCCTGCGCCCAGTCTGCCGGGCATGCTCTTCGGCGGCGGGGTGCAGCAGACCAAGAGCGACGAAGTGGCCCTGGCCGGCAAGGGCTTCACCCCCGAGGTGGAGGCCAGCTACCGCCAGCAAAATCCCTCCGCCAATTACGCCCAGGTGGACCAGGTGGAGAGTTTCCAGGTGGATCCCGCCAAACTCCAAGCCTTCATTAAGGAAGGAGGGTTGAAGCCATGAGACGCCTGATCTTATGCGGGGTTTGCCTGGCCGCGGCCCTCGGCCTGGTCTGGGGCTGCGCCAGCGTAGACTATACTTCGGTGGCGAGCATCGCGCTCAAGGCCGCGCCCAAAGTGGCCGCAGCTTCCCGGGAAATCAACGACTCCGAGGAGTACTATGTGGGCCGGGCAGTGGCCGCCCGCATCCTGGGAACCAATAAGTTGGTCACGGACCAGCAACTGACCCTTTACGTCAACGAAGTGGGGCAGACGGTGGCCCGGAAGTCCACCCGGCCCAATACCTTCAAGGGTTATCATTTTGCCGTGCTGGATACCTCGGAAGTCAATGCCTTCGCCTGCCCCGGGGGGATTATTTTCGTCACCAAGGGGCTGGTCCAGACCTGCGCCACTGAAGACGAACTGGCCGCGGTCCTGGCCCATGAAGTGGCCCACGTGGCCAATAAAGACGGCATCAATTCCATCAGCAAGGCCCGGTGGACCGAGGTTGTCACCACCATCGGCACGGAGACCGCCAAGCAGTACGCAGGCCCGGGGGGGCAGCTGGTCACCCTGTTTGAAGGCTCCATCGACGACGTCTTCAAGACCATCGTGGTCAACGGCTACAGCCGCGGGGCCGAAGAGGCCGCGGACGCCCAGGCCGTTACCACCCTCAGGAACGCCGGGTATGATCCCGGGGCCCTGGCATCGCTCTTGAACAAGATGATGGCCAAAGGCGAGGGGGGTACTGGAATTTACAAGACCCATCCGCCCACCGCCGACCGCCTGGCCAAGGTGAAGGCCGCGGCCACCGCCGGAACTCCGGATAAAATGGAAGAAGTGCGGACCAAGCGGTTTAAGAGCGTAAAATTGTAATTGGTTTGAAGTTCAAGGTTCGAGTTATACACAACGGCATAACTGACCGGACATCTTCTTCAATCTCTGCGCCTTCTGCGTCTCTGCGGTGATTCTTTTTTCCCGCAGAGGCGCAGAGTCTGCAAATTCTCCTAATCCTTCCGGAAAAATGAGCCGATGAACACTGAGAGGATATTGATGCCAAAACCCCTCGGTTCAGCGGTCTCATGCCCCTTGGGGGCCGACGATTGTCCCATCCGGGCCGAATCCCAGCGGCTGCAGGACGAGTGTGCGCGGCTGCGGGAGTTGTCCCATACCGACCCCCTCACCGGCCTGTTCAACCGCCGGTATATGAAAATGGCCCTGGAGCGGGAGATGGAGCGCAGCCGGCGCACGGGCCTCCCCACCAGCCTGATCATGATCGACCTGGACTATTTTAAACGCATCAACGACACCTATGGCCACGAGGCCGGGGATGACGCCCTCAAGTGGACCAGCGGAGTGTGGCGGAAAAATCTGCGACGCATCGATATTCTCTGCCGTTACGGTGGTGAGGAATTTGCCATTATTCTTCCGGGGACCCGCCTCCATGCGGCCAAGAGGGCGGCCAAGCGGCTGCAGACCGCCCTGGCCGCCTCGCCGGTGGAGCTGCAGGGCCGGTTGGTGCCTCTGACCGCCAGCTTCGGGGTGGACACTTACACGACCCTGGAGGAACTCACGGCCAGGAATTTTCTCAAAAGAGCCGACCGCTACCTGTTTGAGGCCAAGATCAACGGCCGCAACCAGATCTGCTGCCAGAAGCCGGAGGCGGCCAAACTGACGCCGGAAGTCACTGTGGATGAAAGGTCCTTATTGTTAGGGTCCGCGGCTCTGCCCGCCACCGAGATGAACCGCAAGAAACAAGCCTCCAAAAAGGGGTGAAGTTATGGTTGAAACAACTGGGCGCAACGCCTCCAGACCCGTGACCGCCTGTCTGAGCAGCGGCAAGGGCGGGGTGGGCAAGACCAGCCTGACGGTGAACCTGGCCTACGCGTTGGCCCAAAAGGGGTTAAGGGTCCTGATAGTGGACGGAGACCTGGGGCTGGCCAACGTGGACGTGCTGCTGGGACTCCAGGTCAAAACCACGATCCGGGACATCCTGGACCGGGGAGCCGACCCACTGGAGGCGGTGATCTATGTGGAACCGCGGCTGGGCGTCCTGCCTTCCAGTTCCGGGGTGCCCGATCTGGCCAACCTGGGACCCCAGGACCACCATGAGCTGGGAGAAATCCTGAAGGACATCTGCTGCCATTTCGACATCGTCCTGGTGGATACCGCGGCAGGCATCGGTTCTTCAGTGCTTTGGTTCAATACCTTCGTGGATTACAATATTCTGGTGCTTACCCCTGACCCCACGGCCATGACCGACGCCTACGCCCTGATCAAGGTCCTGTCCCGGGATTACCGGCGGCAAAATTTTCATCTGCTGGTGAACCAGGTCAAAAATGAAGCCGAAGCCCGGCAGGTTTACGAGCATCTCTCCCGGGTGGCTTCCCATTTTCTGAACCTGAACCTGGATTATCTGGGCGGAGTACCCCGGGACGCGTCCGTCAGCCAGGGGGTGCGGAACCAAGTGCCCTTTATCAAGGTCGCGCCCCAGAGCAAGGCGGCCCTCACCCTTTTCCGGCATGCCGAGCGCCTCCGGCGCTGGGCTTCGCCCCGACCCGGGGCTCATAAGACCGCAGGCAAAGCGGGAGGCTGAGAAACATTTTCTCTGCGCTCTCTGCGTCTCTGCGAGAAACCTCTCTTTGTTTCTCGCAGAGACGCAGAGGACGCAGAGGGAATTATGATCAATTAAGCACTTTGCAAAAGGCCCCTTTTTACTTTTTCCTTTTAACTTTTTCCTTTTTCCTTTTTACTTGGCCCTGGCCCGGATCATGCGGTAGATCATGATCCCGGAAATCCCCTGGGCCAGAGTGGCCAGGACCAGGAGTATCCGGTAAATGCCCCCCAGGGGGTTCAGGCCGAAATGCATGGTGCTGAAAATATTGTATATCCACGTGGGAGCGCCGCCGGCGGACATCCCCCCGAGGGTCAGGACCAACCCGGTGAAGGACTGGGCCGCCAGGAACCAGACGACGATATATCCGAGATTTCGATGTAACTTCCGCACTTCCGCTTCTTTCATATTCCCCTTTCCTTTTCCGGTTTCCTGATTTTTCTGGAATGATCTGCGGTCAGCTTTTCTTAAGATAGGACACCAATGGGCATCAATCCAGACCGGGATAATGCTTTTTATACCAAGTTGCAGTCTATAGGCAATTAATTATCCAATCGAAGCCTGTGGTGGAGGCGACCAATTCTCTGTCGTTTTCCAAGGCGACTAACGCTT